>JBDTKK010000415.1:0-2669 GCA_039935335.1 Chitinophagaceae bacterium | reverse complement strand
CTCGCCCCAGCCATTGTACATTATTTTGCCAGCGGGCACAGAAATCTGTGTGCTGTCTTCTGTTGTAATGTTCCCGGTTACTATTTCAATCGGGTACATTCTTGGCGCGCATTCGGTGGGATACCATATTATCATTGTGTGATTGGGTTTATTAGCATTATGGCAGGATGCCAGTAATAGAAAAACAAAGGTTAAGAAAGGCATAGATAAAAAGCTGTTACCCTGCATATTCTCTTCGTTTACGTTGGCCTGTCCAAGAATCTTTGCCACTCCATTCTGGGTCGTTTACGCCGACACCGCCATCATAGTGGGCATTAAAGTGGCAATGTTTATGGCGCAACTCTTGTACAATACTCGGTTGGGTTTTCCATGATTCGTTGCCAAGCGGACCGATTAATTTCCAAACTTTCTTTAGGATTTCTTCATTGTCAATGACGCTTTGAACATCAACTTTTACTTTTACATTATTGAAAACCAACAAAGCTTTTTCCGCATGATTTTTCATCAACAGCAAAGGGATTTTGGAGTAGGTATTCCTAATGCTAAACCTGTTGAGAACAATACTGTTCCCCTTATCTACAATCTCGCCAAGGGCATTTTTTGAAGGTTCATCTTTTTTAAACCACCCTTCGGCTACAAGTCTCTTTAGTTCTAAATCATAACGCTTCCGTATAGCATCATAACCTTTTCCTGGATCGACTTGAAGCATTTTGACATTGAGTTCATTAACGTTGTCACGATAACTTCCCCCAACATCAGAATGCACGCCAGGAATAGAGATTTGAGTCTTTCCAGATTTTTCTAGTGTCGTTAGCGGAAAATTATGCCTAAACTCGTCTGCGGCAGAAAATTGGATTACATTTTTTCCTACCTTAATAGCATCCAAATGCAGAACTTTAACATCGTCAGCCATTGCGGCATAATCATTACCCGGGCCAGAGCTCCACGGTGTATGTTTCCCATGGTGAGAAACAGTATCAAAAAGACCTACAAAATCAATTTCTATACATCCATTAACTGTCCATCCGGCTGCGGAAAGACGTGTAGCTAATTTTTCCTTCTCGTCCTCTAGTATGACGTAAACAACATTTCTTGCCGCAGCAGCACCTCGGCTAAATCCACAGGTGTCTATCGTTAACTTGGAGATGGTTTTATCAGGAGCTTTGGAAGTTGATAAGATTTTCTTTACAAGTTCGTCCAAGCCCATTTTTACTTTGCTTTCGATGCCCGTTCCTCCAATCGCCCAGCCGCCACCCATCAATGAAGAGTCACTTTTAAGGTCATCAGTACTAGTTCCACTTGTATAAATTGAATAGTATGCATCATAATCTGGGCAACCCTCTTTCCCTGGTTTCAACATCCTTTCCAAAAATACTACGTTTGAAAAATCGTTGGTATAACTATCTCCACTAAAATCATCAGCGAGATTTTTGTCGCTAAACTTCTCATAGGCGGTAGCGCCATCGGTTTTTGTGCTTTTTGAATTTGGCCTTTTCCAATCGTCATAATCTAATCTCCCTTGTGTATTCGCCATATTGTTGTTGGTACCATCGAAAAAAAGAGTAGCTCTGATGGAAACAGATTTTTTGAAAGGGGGAGGTGTCGATTTAGGCTCATTGAGACAACCGGCATAGATACTATCGTAGGTAGGGGGCATAAGGGATTGATTTATGGTTTGGGTTTTATGTCAACCAAGTGAACTCTTTGCGACGCTACAACCAGATATAGTTTTTCAAGTCTTTCTATTTCAGACATCTTTTTGGCATTCAAAGGTTCGTTATAAAAAGGAGAAATCGGAATATTTAAGTCGAAATCTATTAAGATGCGAAGAAGCAACCGCAGGCCGTCTTGAGTTTTAATGAAATACTTGTTTGCAACCGTAAACAGGTTTTCAAGGAAAATTTTGCTCTCTTCATGATTTTTATTGTATCTAGAACTTGGAAATTGTTCCATCACTTCCTGGAGAAGGATTTTCTTAAAATTATTTCCTTTATGAGCGGTGAAGAGATTAATTTGTGATCTGGTAATAATCATCTTGAGTGGGGTTTTAGCTTTAATTGCCTTCACTATTCTTGCAGTCTCTAATTCGTTATTATGATTGAGAAACTCTTTTTTTAGCTGGTTGCAATGTACAAAGCAAATATTAGCAATGCAAACGCTTTTCCTGCTTTGCTGAAGAATTAAGTGTGAACTGAAATTATTAGCAGCAATAGGTAAAGAATGCGTTCGCCGCTCTCAGTTCGCCATCATATTTATTCGGTGTTCAGTCTGTAGAAAATGGCTTGGCAGCGTTTAAACCAATAGCCCTCCTATAAGATATTTTTTTCTTTCCTCTCCCTTCCCCCATTGCTAAAACCCCCTTTTACAACACCCCTCTAAAAGCCCCCGAACAATACCAGCAAAGCAATCCCAATGAAGACGCAAAGCGACAATTGCTCTTCCCGCTTTTCAGGAAAATGTACAAGGACAAAATGAAAACGGAAAGTGCCGCTGGTACTGCGGATGTGCATATCGGAGGGATGCCGGTGGTGGAAAGTAAAATTGATTGGAATCAATGGGTGGAAAGCTTGTATCTGGCATTGCATTTATCACCGCCGCTATGGCCTTACGTTTAATGCTGTGATGGTGGTTGCGCCTCAATTCTGTGGGATTTGGAAAGTGAAGAAATT
>JBDTKK010000414.1:0-11216 GCA_039935335.1 Chitinophagaceae bacterium | reverse complement strand
CAAAGATAGGAAATGATTTATTTAAATCACAATGTTAGTGCCATTAGACCCCAGAGGGGTCAAATTCTAGTAGCCCCGGGTAGCAACCCGGGATAACCCAGATTTACAGTGGTATGTTTCCGTGCTTCCGCTTAGGGTTGACAACCACTTTGTTTTCCAGCATTTTGAATGCGCGAATCAAGCGCTGGCGCGTGTCTTGAGGCTCTATTACTTCGTCTATAAAACCGCGTGCTGCTGCGCCATAAGGATTGGCAAATTTCTCTGCGTACTCTCTCTCTTTCTCCAGCATTTTCGCCTCTTTATCCGTTGCTTCGGCTATTTCTTTTTTGAAAATAATCTCCGCTGCACCTTTAGCACCCATCACAGCAATTTCCGCACTTGGCCAGGCAAAATTCAGGTCGGCACCGATGTGTTTGGAGTTCATCACATCATACGCACCGCCGTAGGCTTTGCGGGTAATGACCGTCACTTTGGGCACAGTGGCTTCGCTCAATGCAAAGAGCAATTTTGCACCGTTAGTAATGATGCCGCCCCATTCTTGGTCGGTGCCAGGCAAGAAACCGGGAACATCTACCAGCACCAATAATGGCACATTAAACGCATCGCAAAAGCGCACAAATCTTGCGGCTTTTTTACTAGAATTAATGTCCAAAACGCCCGCCATATACGCTGGCTGATTGGCCACAATGCCAATGCTTCTTCCAGCAATTCTGGCAAAGCCCGTCACGATGTTTTCTGCATAATCTTTATGCACTTCGAGGAAGGAATGTTCGTCCACCACTTGCTCAATCACCTCTTTGATATCATAAGGCTGATTGGGATTTTCAGGGATAATTTGCTTGAGATCATCGCGGATTTCATTGCCCAGTTCATAAGGAATACAAGGAGCATCCTCTTCGCAATTCTGCGGAATGTAAGAAAGCAGATCCTTCAGCTTTTGAATGCATTCTACTTCATTAGCTACCGCAAAATGAGTTACACCACTCTTGGCCGCATGGGTCTGCGCCCCACCCAATTCTTCACTAGTTACCTGTTCATGTGTCACTGTTTTCACCACGTTAGGGCCGGTCACAAACATATAGCTTGAGCCTTCTACCATCATGATGAAATCCGTCATGGCAGGGGAATAAACCGCACCGCCGGCACAGGGACCCATGATGGCACTTAATTGGGGAATGACACCAGAAGCCATCACGTTTCGGTGAAAAATTTCGGCATAGCCACCAAGGCTGACTACACCTTCCTGTATCCGCGCGCCGCCGCTGTCATTTAGCCCAATCAATGGTGCGCCATTTTGCAAAGCGAGATCCATGATTTTGCAAATCTTTTCGGCATGGGTTTCGCTCAATGAGCCGCCAAATACGGTGAAATCTTGGGAGAAAACATAGACTTGGCGGCCATTAATGGTGCCAAAACCTGTTACCACGCCATCGCCTAAATAGATTTCCTGCTCCATGCCAAAGTCGTGGCTGCGGTGGGTTACTAGTGCTCCGATTTCCTGGAAGCTGCCATCGTCGAGCAATAATTGAAGCCTTTCGCGGGCGGTAAGTTTGCCTTTCTTGTGTTGCGATTCTATCCGGGCAGAGCCACCACCAAGCAAAGCTTTAGCAGATTTTTCCCGCAGGCTGGCAATTTTTTCTTTCATGGGGTGGCGAAGATAAAGCGCAGAGAAAGATAGCTGAATTTTGAGCTCAATTCCCTGTTTTTTTTGGAAATGAAAGCTATGTGGGAGGCTTGACAGCAAAGGTTTCAGCGAGATTCCCATTAAGAGTCCAGGTCTAATTTGAAGTGCTCCAAAGTCTGTTTGCAATAGTATTATAAAGGAGTGTAGCGTGCGAATGGCTTACCTTCACGCCGTTCTCCCCAATTTTTACTGACTTTAAAAGGATAAGAAAATGGCAAAATCACAGGCAACTTTTATGAAGAAACAGCGCGAGAAAAAGCGCAAAGAGAAAAAGGAAGACAAAGTAATTCGCGCTGAAGAGCGTCGTGCAGCTTCGGCAGGTGGTGGCCTAGATGCGATGATAGCCTACATCAATGAAGATGGAGAAATCGTCGATACACCGCCCGATAACTTGCACAAAAACGCCCTTACACCAAAAGAATAATGGCATTGAAGTTTTACTTCGTCTTGCGTGGCAATTGCCCGCTTCAAACAAAAAATCCGGCTCGGAAGATTATTCCTTCGCCGGATTTTTTATGCCTGTTATTTTAGTTTTTAGCTCATTCCATCTATTATTACGTCCTTCACTATCTTTCCTACCAAGCCTTGTAAAACTTTACCCGGACCAATTTCCGTGAAATGTCCTGCTCCATTGGCAGCCATGTGCTGCACAATCTGCGTCCATCGAACAGGAGCAGTGAGTTGATTGATTAAATTTTGCCGAAGAGAATTCGGGTCGATATACGGCTGTGCATCTACGTTCTGATAAATAGGACATGTCGGATTGGCAAAATGGGTATTCAAAATCGCGTCCTGCAATTCATCACGCGCCGGCATCATCAATGGTGAGTGAAATGCACCGCCAACAGGCAATGGCAAAGCGCGTTTAGCTCCAGCAGCTTTCATTAATTCACAAGCCTTAGCAATGCCTTCTAGCGAGCCACTTATTACCAATTGTCCCGGACAATTATAATTCGCTGCCACCACGACATCGTCCGTAATACCTGCGCAAATTTCTTCCACCTTTTCATCGGCCAATCCCAACACTGCAGCCATGGTAGAAGGGTTCATTTCGCAAGCGTGTTGCATAGCAAGTGCCCGTTTGTAAACCAGCTCCAAAGCATCTCTAAAGCTCAAAACTTTAGCCGCAAACAAGGCTGAAAATTCCCCCAAAGAATGCCCTGCAACCATGTCTGGAATCAAGCCTGGCGTGGTGTCGAAGAGAATGGCGGAATGCAGAAAGACGGCGGGTTGCGTCACCTTGGTCTGCTTCAAATCTTCTGCACTTCCGGTAAACATGATGTCGGTAATTCGGAAACCGAGAATATCATTGGCCTCTTCAAAAAGGGCTTTTGCACCAGGGTTTTCTTCGTACAATGTCTTGCCCATACCCGAAAACTGTGCGCCTTGCCCGGGGAAAATAAATGCGTGCTTCATTCTATTTTATGATTTGAATCGATGTTGTCAAGATGGGCAAATTACAATTCTTGATTTGATACGAGCTTCATTGTGTAGATACCTTTGACGCATGAATTGGATGGATTTGAGCGATGTATTGCAATTGGAGCAACTGAAAGAACAGAGCAAAACACAGCCTGTGGTGATTTTTAAACACAGTACACGTTGCAGCATCTCCGTAATGGCAAAGCAGCGCTTGGAGCGGTCTGAACCTGCATCCGGTGTCGCTTTTTACTACCTCGACCTTTTAAAGCATCGCGACATTTCCAATAAAATTGCGGAAGTGTTTTCTGTACCGCATCAGAGTCCGCAGATTATTTTGCTGCGCAATGGAGAATGTGTGTATGAGGAGACTCATAGCGGGATAAATATGGAGGAAATTGCGGAGCAGGCGGGCTAAGTACGGGACTTAACCACTAAGACACTTAGTGCACTTAGAAGCATGAAGAGGGGAGTAGGTAAAATAAATAACGCTGCAAGCTGTTTATATTCGCTGGGATAGCTTTTTATTCCTATCGCTTTTCCCACTATAAATGCTGAGGCTAAGTATCTTCCTTTCTCTTGTTTTTATTCTATCTTGTTTCCACGCTTCGGCTGGAATCCTTTCTGGGCGCATATTTGACACCAAAGGACAAACACTTCCTTTCGCTACCGTTTTTGTAGTCGGCACTACCGATGGCACAGTTGCCAATGCTTCAGGAGAGTACCAACTCACTTTGCCGGCAGGTAAATACGAGGTGACTTGTCAATACATCGGCTTTCAACAGACAATTTTCAAGATAGAAATTGGCTCAAGCGAAACCATTCATCATGATTTCAAACTCGCAGACCAGAGCTTGAACTTGGCAGAAGTGATTGTGCGAGCAAGCGATGAAGACCCCGCCTATCGCGTCATTCGGCAGGCCATTGCTAAAAGAAGCTTTCACCTTAAACAGGTTAAAGAGTTTCAAACTAGCATTTACCTAAAAGGTGTTTTGCGTACTTCGAAAGTCCCCGAAAAAGTACTCGGTCAAAAGGTGGAAAAAGGAGAACTCGGTGTGGACACGAGCGGCCATGGCATTATCTATCTCTGCGAAGAAGTTGCTGATTATTATTCGAAGCTTCCGAACAGCGAACGCACCATCATTCATTCTGTAAAAGAAAGTGGAAACCCCAATGGGCTTGGGTTTTCGCAACTTCCACCTGTTATTACCTTCTACGAAAACAATGTCGTCATCATTAGCAATATCAATCCGCGTGGACACATTTCTCCCATTGCCGACAATGCCCTAAACTATTACAAATACAGGCTGGAAGGCACTTTTCAGGAAGGGCGGAATATGATTTACAAGATTCGCGTGAGTCCCAAACGACCTTACGAACCTGTCTTTTTCGGAACTATTTACATTGTGGATGGCGATTGGGCGATACAGTCGCTAAGCCTTGCGACCAGCACGCGCTATGGATTGGAGAAGCTAGATACCGCGAGAATTGACCAAACTTTTTTGCCATTGAAAAAAGATGTTTGGGTCGTAAAAAGTCAGGTTTTCTATCCCGTCATCAACATCTTGGGCTTCGGTATCAATGGCAATTTCGTTACCGTTTATGACAATCAGAAAGTGAATGAACCGATGGCCGATACCATCTTCAACAAAAAGATTATCAGCACTTATGATAAGGTGGCCAACAAAAAGGACTCGGCTTATTGGGAAGATGCGCGGCCATTGGCTTTGGAGGCAGATGAAGTACGCGATTATCGCCTCAAAGACTCTATGCGACTGGCCGAAGAGAACCCTATAAGAGCTGATTCTTTACGCAAAAGAGGAAACAAATTCAAGCCCTTAAATCTGTTGCTTAAAGGATATTCCTACAATGACAGTGGCTACAAAACAAACATTAAACTGTATCCACTTTTGTTCAGCGCCAACTTTAATAGTGTAGAAGGACTGACCATTTTCCCGCAGGTCACCATTACCCGAAAACTGGATACTGGCAATACTTTGGAGCTTAGAACTGCCGCGCGATACGGATTTTCAAACACCCATTTCAACGCTGTTGGCGCATTGAAATACGAGCACAAAGACAAACATTGGCAAGGCAGAGCTTGGGAATTGACGGGCGAGGGTGGTAAATACGTTTATCAATACAATCGGGAGAATCCGGTGACAGCGATTTTCAACACTTTCACGACTTTAGTTTTTGCCTATAACGAACTGAAACTTTATGAACGTTGGACGGGTGCTCTGAACTTTCATCGCAGTGTCGGCAATGGATTTAAGTACGGTGGCCGTCTGGCCTACGAGCGCAGACTTCCGTTGGAGAATACTACAACTTATACCTGGGGGAAATTGGATAGTACGAACTACACCAGCAACGTTCCACCTACACTTCGGCAATACCATTATGAAGCCCATGATGCTGTAGTCGCAAAGATTGTAATGTCCTACCAGCCCGGCTTTCGCTATATCCAGTACCCGGATTTTAAGAAAAGTATTCCCAGCGATTGGCCAATATTTTCCTTACAATACGAGAAAGGAATTCCGCAGATTTTGGGTAGTAATGTAGATTGGGATAAATGGAAAGTACGGATGGACGGAGACCTTTCGCTCAAGCTCTTTGGGAAGCTTTCCTACAATTTTACCGCTGGTGGATTTCTCAACGACCGCTATGTAGGTCTGCCGGATCTCACGCATCTTTTTGGCGGAGATGACCCGGGCTTTACGCTCGCTTCACCCTATTTGAAGGCGTTTCAGCTAGCTCCTTTTTATTTGTACAGCAACACGCAGCCGCTTTATGGCGAAACTCACGTAGAGTACGATATGCAGGGTTTTCTAAGTAATAAAATCCCCGGATTCCGTCAGGCGAAATTGTATTTTATTCTTGGTACAAACACGTTCTACGCCAATCCTGATTTTTATTTCGCAGAAGCCTTCGTGTCAGTGGATAATATTGGCTACAAGATTTATCGTTACTTCCGGCTGGATTTTCTCAAAGCTTGGGATGGACAGAAACGTCAATATTATGGCATCCGTTTGGGCTTGAAAATCCCGGCAATACAGCGCTTACGTGGTGGCGACGGAGATATAGAATGGTAGAAATCAAGAGTGAATTCTCAATCAAGAAATCGAGCTTTCAATTCCGGCGTTGGCATCATACAGGAAGATCTTTTTCCAAACCATTTAAAGCGATTGCGGGAAACAAAGCGATAAACGCCATCTCGAATGATTCGCGGAACAAAGCGAAAATATTGAACCCAAGACCAAGGGAAGTCCAAATGTTTTGCCAGTTGAAGTGCTGCGGACGATTCAGTAAAATATCGGCCATTTTCCAAAAAAAATAAGGAATCGGGAACACGGCCAAACGCGGCTGAAACCTTATCAGTAGCGTCTTTCCCGGCTTTTGACTGAAGCGATGCGAACAGGATATTCGCGGCTTTATTGTGCTTAATCACGAAGCTGACAGCACCATTGCAGAGATTACATTCTCCATCAAAAAAGAGAATGAGTTGGCTCACGGTTTATGTGTGGCTGTACCAACAGCAGGCGTAGTTTTAAGCATTTTTGCTTGTCGCGCAGCAATGATGGAATCCGCTTTGGCCTTCACTTCTATCGTCATTCTCTGATCCAAATCTTCCATTGACTTTGCGTTCATTTCCTGTAGCCGCGAGCCAACAATAGAATCTACTTTGGCGCGGATATAAGAATCGTTGTGTTGCTCCGTTTTATTATTACAAGAGGCAAAGACAAAAGCGATAGCAAGGGCGGGTAATAGATTTTTCATAAAATGTTTAAAAAGAAACAAAGGTAGCAGGCGAACGAGGGTTACATCGCCGAGCGAAATGTATTAATGAATGCAAGTCCTTAAAACTAATGCCACAGGCGAGTTGACTGGGGGAAATGTTCGAAATTTACAGGACTAAACTATGAAGCCAAAGTTCCTGTTGTTGTTTTTTCTGTTGCTTATTTTAAGCAAAGGACGAGCGTATGCGCAATTGGAACACGCGCCGTCCGACACGATTAGGCTGGGCGGTATTATTGTGGGCAAAGACACGATGCCGATGGTTTTCTTGGATGAATTTGATGTGATTGGCAAATTGCCCCGCAATCTAGTGAGGCAACGAGAGCGGATGATTGTCTTGAAATACAATGTGATGAAAGTCTATCCCTATGCTGTTGCGGCGGCGGAAGTGCTGAAAGATGTGGACTTCAATCTCGATAGATTTGGCGATGATAATGCCGCCAGAAAAGCATACCTGAAAGGCATTGAACGAAGGCTCAATTCGCGCTGGAAGGGTGAATTGCAGAACCTCACAATTTCGCAGGGACAGATTTTGGTGAAGCTCATTAACCGACAAACGGGCAAGAATTGCTTTGAAATAATTAAGGAAATGAAGGGCGGATTTAGAGCCACGGTTTATCAGGGGGTTGCTTTAATCTTCTCAAATAATCTGCGCCACAACTACGATCCGACTGGCGATGATGCCGAATTAGAACAGCAAGTTCGCGACCTAGAGTTGGCGAATTATTATCGGTATAAAGCGGCGCATAACCAGAATTGATGTGGCCGTTTTGATAGTCCCAACTCATTCTCGGAACTTCGCGCTTCAAATGAAATTAGACATACTCGCCATTGCCGTTCATCCTGATGATATCGAATTGGGCGTTGCCGGCATTTTAATCAAACACGCGCGGCTCGGGCAATCCGTCGGAATATTAGACCTTACTCAAGGGGAACTGGGCACGCGTGGAAGCGCAGAAACACGCCTCGAAGAAGCTCAAGATGCGGCCAAAGTGATGGGTGTGAAAGTCCGCGAAAATGCAGGTATGCGCGATGGTTTTTTCAGAAATGATGAAGCCCACCAATTGCAACTGATTCCTTACTTGCGTCGCTGGCGGCCAAACATCATTTTAGCGAATGCGCTCGAAGACCGTCATCCAGACCATGGCCGGGCAGGAAGGTTAATTGCGGATGCTTGTTTCCTTGCAGGGCTTCGGAAAATTGAAACCAGTTTTGAAGGAGTTGCGCAGGAAGCTTGGCGGCCAAAACGCGTGTTTCACATGATACAGGATAGGCAATTGCAACCGGCTTTTATCGTTGACATTACGGACGTTTTTGAAGAAAAGTTGAAAGCCATTCAGTGTTATAAAAGCCAGTTTCACAATCCGGATTCGGACGAACCGGAAACTTATATCTCTTCTCAGGGCTTTCTGGATCAAATAAAATATCGGGATGCATTGTTGGGGAAACAAATTGGCACCCAATATGCGGAAGGTTTGCTTTGCGAAAACATACCGGGGATCAAGGACTTAGACGCACTTTTGCTGCCAGAAATGCCTTAGAGTTCCAGAGAATTATTTCGGAAGCTGAAAAAATATTTTGGCAACGGACGCAAATATCGAAATCAAAGTCTTACTTTTGCCGTCCTTAAAAAAAATAAGAAGTCATGGCTCGCGTTTGTCAGGTTACCGGTAAGAAACCCATCAAAGGACACAAAGTATCTTTCTCCAACAAGAAGGCATTGCGCCGCTTTTTGCCTAATCTGCAAACCAAGCGTTTCTTCCTCGCTGAAGAAGACCGTTGGGTCAGCTTAAAGCTATCTTCTCATGCTATCCGCATTATCAACAAGCGTGGATTGGCAGTAGTGGTTAAAGAACTTCGTGCATCCGGCCAAACTATCTAAAAAAGATTGCTGGCTGCCGCAAGCAGCTTGACAAGAAGTACAACATTTAAAATAATTCATTGAAATGGCTAAGAAAGGGAATCGTGTTCAGGTAATTCTGGAATGCACCGAGCATAAGACTAGCGGCCTTGCAGGCACTAGCCGGTATATCACTACCAAGAATAAGAAGAACACACCAGAGCGTATTGAGTTGAAGAAGTTCAACCCGATTATGAAGAAGGTGACAATGCACAAAGAAATTAAGTAAGCCACCGCAGCAGGAGGCATCCTGCCTATTTGGTAGCAACATAAATCATACAAACGAACACTCATGGCAAAAGCAGCAAAGACCGCGATTAAGAAAGACCTTAAGCAATCTGCAGAAGCAAAGAACTACTCTAAGGTTATTAAGGCTGTGCGCAGCGCTAAGACCGGGGCTTATAGCTTCAAGGAAGCAATAGTGCACAAAGAGAAAGTGAAAGACTTCTTGGCTTCTACGAAGTAAGGTTTTACCTAAAAGAATTTTGAAAGCCGCACCCAGATTGGGTTGCGGCTTTTTGCGTTGGAGAAAGATTTACGGTTGTTCGGGTAAAATCCCGAAGGGATGGAATTATTAAAGAATGACCGTCAGTAACAGTTAAGCTCTGGAAGGCGACATGGCGTCAGTATTTTTATATTTGCAAGGTGACAGTAGCTCTTCGTCTAGGATAATAATGTCGACCTTTTAGGTCTTGAAAAAAATGTTGGTTTGGATTGCTATAATAATGTCGCCTTTTCAAGGCTGAGAACGCTCCTCCATGGTTCGTGTTTTCATGAACTGTCATTCAAACAATCTGCTAGGGTTCATGTCTTCAAGAACCATCATTCCAAACCTCCGCCATGGTTCGTGTCTTCACGAACCATCACACCGAGCATATAATATTGAACTCTCCGCCATGGTTCGTGTCTTCACGCACCATTCTACCGAGCTTCGTCTAATCAATTCCTCCTATCCACGCCCCAATATAATTTCTGCCGAATCGTTTGTAAGAAATTATGCTCATCCGGGCGAACTAAGGCAATGGAAAAACTCTCTTTGCGCACCGCTATTTGCACAGAACTGGTGATGGTCTCTTGCCGAGAATCAAGTGTCGCTAAAAACTGACTTGAACGACCTTCTACTTCAAAAGAAATCACGCTATCATCGCTCACCACGATGCTGCGGGTATTAAGGTTATGAGGCGCAACTGGTGTAATTACAAACGATGCTGCT
This sequence comes from Chitinophagaceae bacterium, assembly GCA_039935335.1. Classification (GTDB taxonomy): domain Bacteria; phylum Bacteroidota; class Bacteroidia; order Chitinophagales; family Chitinophagaceae; genus UBA1952. Next base: position 1,205 of record JBDTKK010000414.1, on the reverse strand, counting down.
TGGGGAAAAACCACCGGTCCACCACAGCTCAAAGAATAACCCGTCGAACCCGTAGGAGTCGCTACAATCAAGCCATCCGCCCAGTAAGTGTTCAGAAATTCGCCATTCAGATAAGTGTGAATCTTGATCATCGACGACGAATCTTTCCGGTGCAGCGTGAACTCATTTAACGCAAAAGGTGCATCTCCAAAAAGTGGAACGGAAGCATCCAAATGCAACATCACGCGCTGCTCAATCGTGTAGGAACCACGTACCAAAGAAAGAATGGCTTGCTCCATTTCTTCCACAGGAATAGCAGCCAGAAAGCCAAGTCTGCCGAGGTTGATGCCGATTAAAGGAATATTGCTCGCGCCAATGAAGGAAATCGTGTCCAGCATGGTGCCATCGCCACCGAGTGAAATCAGCATGTCGATGTTTTTGGGCAGGTCTTTACCATCCGAAAACAAACGAGGCCTGTTGCTGAAGGCTACATGCGGCTCCAGCCTTTCATAAAAATCTTTGAAGAAAACCATGCTGATGCGGTGGCTTTCGAGCAATTCTACAAGATGCTGCATGGTGCCAATGTCGGCTTCTTCAAAGCTCCGATTGTATAAGGCAACTAACATCTGATAAGGAAAAGGATTGAGTTTAGAGAATGTTGAAAACCGCCGCCAGCAAGTGTTTCATGGAATAATAAGAAGGATTTTCTATTCGCTGTTGAGGTGTAAATATAGTCCGTATTGCCCCAGTTGGTTGACTGCAGCTTCCACCCGAATCTTAAGGTCGTAAGCACTCACAATATCAACGCCGAGGCCCGCTGAATAAAGCAGTCGGTCACTTAAAAAAGAATTGCCGGGATAGGGATTATGGGCAATTCCAGCATCAGCAAAAAGCTTAGGATAAATGTGCAAAGGCAAAGTGGGCAAATAGCGGAAAGGCAAGCCAGTATAGGTTTTGGAGAAAATTTCCCGCTTCAAATCCAGACGAAGAAGTGCATAATGCGAACCGTCCACGACGTAGTATTCGTAGCCGCGGACATAGTCTGTTTTGGTGCCGAGTGCTGTTTGTAAAAAATAGGGAACATTGTCTTGAAACGACAGCCTACCGCGAAAAATAAAACTGTAGAAATTCTTATTGTCAAGTCCCGGTATATTCCCGTAGAAACCAGTCTCCGTGCGGATTTGCTCCTGCATGCCAAAGTTTTCAAGTCCGCGCCGCAGGGTGGC
>JBDTKK010000413.1:0-9390 GCA_039935335.1 Chitinophagaceae bacterium | reverse complement strand
CTTTATTTATGGAAGTGCGCGGATAGCCAAGGAAATTGGCTCTGGGGCAAAGAGTATCTCTGACTTTATGAAATCGTTTGAAGGCTTAGCAAATGCTGGTGATTACGTGGCTTTCTTACCTTATTTCTTAAAGACAGATAGCAGGGAGGCGATGTTAGGCGACTGGCGGCTGCAAGTACGCAATGAGCGAAAAGTGGCTACCACACTGCTTACAGGGCCTAGGTATCTGCATTCTACAGGCCAATTGCATAAAGGTGGTCCCAATTCGGGTTTGTATATCATCCTCGTAGGGAACGAGGGAAAGCAACTTGCTATTCCAGATGAGAAGTTTGGCTTTGCCACTCTACACGAAGCGCAATCAAAAGGAGATTTCAAATCTCTGGATGAAAAGGGGCGTCGCGTTATTCTAATAAACTTGGGCAATGATGTGGACAAAGGCTTGGCAAAGCTTTCTTCTTTAATTCAAGCTTCGAATAGCTAAAAATGGCTTCATTCCCGAAAAATACTGAACCGATTCGAACGCTGTTTCTAGACATCGGCGGTGTGTTGCTAAGCAACGGCTGGGCGCACGAATCACGGTATCTAGCGGTGGATAGGTTTGGGCTTGACAAAGCAGAAATGGAGGAACGTCACGCTCAGGTTTTTCCAGGCTATGAGATAGGTAATATAACTTTGGAGGAATACCTCGACTGGACGGTTTTTTATGAAAGTCGCGCGTTTTCTAAAGAGGATTTTACAGCCTTCATGTTTGCGCAAAGCAAGTCCATAGCGGGTTCAGTAGATTTCTTTAAAAAGCTGAAACAGCAAAACGGCCTGAAGGTGTTTGCGTTGAGCAATGAAGGTCGGGAGCTGAACGAGTATCGCATTAAGACCTTCAATTTGGATACATTGTTTGACGGCTACATCTCGTCCTGTTATGTGCATTTGCGTAAGCCCAATGTGAAGATGTTACACATGGCTTGCGATGTTTCGCATAGCGACAAGGCTCATTGCTTGTACGTCGATGATCGCTCCTTCTTGGTGGATTTTGCACGAGCGGCAGGTATTCCTTCAATCCAATTTAAATCCGTGGAAGCAATGAAAAATTCAGTAAAAGAGCTTCCGCTTTCTTTAAACAAAAACTAAAATAGACATGGCAAATAAGAACTATGATTTTGGAATGATTGGCCTCGGCACAATGGGGCAAAATTTGAGCTATAATATGGCCGACCACGGCTTTACTGTGGCAGGTTATGATAAGAATAAAGGGAAAGTGGAAGCATTTGGTAAAGATGCCGAAGGCACATCAGTAGCAGGTTTCGGAGATATCGGTAGCTTCATTTCGGCTTTGAAAAGTCCGAAAGTAATCATGATGCTCGTGCCTGCAGGACCGATTGTAGATGCTGTTATTAAAGACCTAAAGCCCTTTTTAAAGGAGGGGGATTTATTACTCGATTGCGGAAATTCTCATTTCTCGGATACCGAAAAGCGCCTGCGCGATTTAGACGCGGATGGTCTACTTTATATGGGGGTGGGCGTATCTGGTGGGGAGGAGGGGGCTCGTTTTGGCCCAAGCATTATGCCGGGCGGAGACCGGAAATCTTATGCTTTAGTCGAGAAAGTGTTGACGGCTGTTTCTGCAAAGGTGAATGGCGAACCTTGCGTAGCATGGTTAGGAACGGGTGCTGCGGGGCATTACGTCAAGATGGTTCACAATGGCATTGAGTATTCCATTATGCAGATAATCGCGGAATCTTACCATTTGCTCAAAAGCACGCTGGGACTGGATAATGATGCATTGCACGAAGTTTATAGAAAGTGGAATGAAGGTCGGTTGCAATCCTATTTGATGGAAATAACGGCTGATATTTTTGTGCAGAAAGATGATTTGGGTGAGGGTAGATTATTAGACAAAATCTTGGATGAAAGTGCGCAGAATGGCACCGGCAAGTGGACTTCGCAGAGCGCGATGGATTTGTTTGTTCCCGTGTCTCCAATAGATGCTGCAGTCACCTCACGAGATATTTCGAGTCTGAAGGATGAGCGTGTAAAAGCTAGCACGATGTATTCCTGGGAGGCAGCCAAGTATTCGGGCGATAAGGAGGAATTTATTCAAAAACTTGAGCAGGCTGTTTATGCTTCGAGTATCCTTGCTTATAGTGTCGGGTTTTCTCTTTTAGCTAAAGCCTCCGAAACGCACAAATTCGAATTACGGCTTTCTGAAATCGCGCGTATTTGGCGAGGGGGATGTATCATTCGTTCAGCTTTTTTGGAGGATATAATGAAGGCATTTGATGCTGCGCCTTTGCTTACTACCTTGATGTTTAATGAAGGCATAAAGGATTCGTTGGAAAGCGCACAGAGCGGTTTGCGGTCTTCGCTGAAAGCCGCTGTGGATGCGGGTGTAGCTGTTCCGGTAATGATGGCTTCGCTTAGTTATTTTGATGCAACACGCTGCGAAAAATTACCAGCAAATTTGATTCAAGCGCAGCGCGATTTCTTTGGCTCGCATACATATAAGCGCACAGATAGAGAAGGTATTTTTCACACTAAATGGCCAAGCACTTTACAAGATGGAAGAAAATGAAAAAATTGACGCAAGCGTCATCGTGATTTATGGTGGTGGTGGCGACCTCACTTGGCGTAAGCTAATGCCGGCATTGTACAATCTGTTTTTGGATGGCTGGTTACCCGAGCATTTCAAAGTGATTGGTGTAGCTAAAACGGATTTTACTGATGCCAGTTTCAGAACGCATGTGCGTCAAGGAATAGACAAATTCTCGCGGAGCGGAAAGACAACGAAGACGGACTGGGCACAGTTTAGCGAGTATATCTGTTACATCGATGGCGACTTCAACGACAAAGGGCTATATGCCAAAGTAAAGAAGCTGGTAGATGGGATAGAAAAGGAATGGGGCGAACCTACAAACAGGGTGGCGTATATGGCAGTACCGCCTAAGTTCTTCGAACTTATCTCTAAGAAGGTTTCTGAGAGCGGGTTTACGGCAGATAGAGACCGAGGAAGACTCGTTATAGAAAAGCCTTTCGGTAGAGATTTAAAGAGTGCAATAGAGCTCAATAATTTGTTGCATGGACTTTACGATGAGAAGCAAATCTATCGGATAGACCACTATCTGGGTAAGGAAACGGTACAAAATATTTTGGCTTTCCGCTTTGCCAATGCAATGTTCGAGCCCCTTTGGAATCGCAACTATATCGAACACATTCAGATTACGGTGTTTGAAGAACTAGGGGTGGAAAGTCGGGGGAATTATTACGAAACTGCCGGCGCATTGCGTGACATGATTCAGAACCATTTGCTGCAATTGCTTTGCTTGATAGCAATGGAACCTCCTGTTTCTTTTGAAGCAGACGAAGTGCGCAACAAGAAGGTGGATGTGCTCCACGCTATGCGCAAACCACTTCCTGAAGAAGTACATGATTTGGCGGTGAGGGGGCAATACGACAAAGGGTGGATAGAAGGAAAAAAGGTAATTGCCTACCGCAAAGAGCCTGATGTAGCACCAGAATCTAACATTGAAACATTTGCAGCAGTCAAATTCTTTATTGATAATTGGCGCTGGCAGGGAGTACCCATTTATGTGCGTACAGGAAAAAGAATGAACGAAACAATCTCCGTCATTACTATTCAGTTTAGGCCGGTTCCGCATCATTCTTTTCCGGCGGCTACAAATGAAAATTGGCAACCCAATCGATTAGTGCTGAACATTCAGCCCAACATGGGTATCAAGCTTCGCTTTCAGGCAAAAACTCCGGGCTTAAAAATGTTGCTCAATCCTGTGGATATGCAATTCAACTACGCACAATCTTATACAGGCACGACGCCTGAGGCCTACGAAACCTTGCTTTTAGATATTTTTCAGGGTGATGCTACTTTGTTTATGCGAGCAGACCAAGTGGAATCTGCATGGGAATTATTGATGCCGGTTCTCAATGCCTGGAACGCCAATACTTCTCCTACTTTCCCGAATTACGAATCGGGTACTCATGGGCCGGAAGAGGCTCAGGCAATGATTGCAAAGGACGGTCATAGCTGGATTTTAACACCTCCGTTGGACGATGTAGAAAACCATTGAAATGAACCAGCTAAAAGTTTTCAAGAACAAGGAGTTACTGGCTAAGGCAGCAGCAGATTTCATTCTTGCAAAAGCAAAGAAATCCGTCAGAGAATGTGGGCGATTTAGCCTTGTACTTTCAGGAGGGAACACGCCTCAAGATTTGTATGGATTGCTAAGTAGAGAGCCTTTTTATTCAGCGATGCCGTGGTTAAAAACTTTTATCTTCTGGGGAGATGAGCGCTATGTACCACGCGATGATAGCAGGAATAATGCAGGACAGGCTCAAGCGATTTTGCTCAACAAAGTGCCGATTCCTGTCGAAAATATCTTCCCTATTCTTACCGAAGGTGCACCAAAAACTTGCGCGGACGCATATCAAAAATCGGTCTTAGATTTTTTCGGAGACAACGCTCCAAGTTTTGATTTTATTCTTCTCGGCTTGGGTGAAAACGGCCACACCGCTTCACTATTTCCGAGCACGGAAGTCCTGAAAGAAACCAGAAAATTAGTGTCCGAAGTGTATGTTGCGGAGCAAGAAATGTATAGGATAACGATGACTGTACCTTTAATTAATCAAGCGAAGGAAATTGTATTTCTAGTAAGTGGTGCTTCAAAGCATGCTGTCTTAAAGCATGTTTTACAGAGTACAAGCGAGGCTGAGTTACTTCCTGCTACGCTGATTCATCCCACTAATGGTTCGCTATTATGGATGGCTGATTCTGCCGCAGCCGATGAGAATTAGAGTTTGAATATTTTAGTTCAACGAGATTTCAGGTAACACATTGGGCATGGTGTTATGAAACATCAGCGGATGGCACATCACGTCAAAGAAGTAAGGATGAAGCGGGAAACCTGCTACAATTTCCATAGCTTCTTGCTCATCATTGGCTACCACAACACACCAGAGCGAAGTTCGCAATTTGGATACACTATAGCTAATAATAGTTCCTTTCAAGAATAGCTTATTGACATGCTCCCGATGCTTAGGAATAATAGCCGTTATTTCGGACGTGAATTCTGAGGGCAACTCAAATTGGAACATGTAGGATGTCATAGCGCGATTTCTCTTGGAGAAGAAAAGTTCTACGAAGTTAGAGCGATTAGATTTTGGTTAGAAAATTTAGCGTATCAAAGTGACGTTTCCAGTTTTGTTTATCCTTTCGCCCGAGGCACAGAAGCCATCTGCAACCCAAACATAAACACCGAAAGGTGCAGGATTTCCATTGACGTTTCCGTCCCATTGGCTAGTGGCATCGGTAGTGCTAAATACCTCTTTACCCCAGCGGTCGTATATCCTGAAGTAGTTGAGTATGCTTAGCTTGTCTGTGTTCATGATACCGAATCGTTTGGTAACGCCGCGATCATTATCCGGAGCAAAAGCATTAGGCAGATTGAAGCCGTTGCAAATTGTTTTCACGTTAACGGTATCGATATCAGTACACTTATCGGTGTTGGTGATTTGGAGGTAATAAGTGATGTCTTTAATTGGCGTTACTGTAGGATTTAGGGAGAATGGATTGTCCATGAAATCTGTCGGAAACCAACGGTAGGTATAAGGCTTACCTGTGTAGGTATTGGGGCCGCCAAGAACGGTGCTGGAACCGTCTGCTATAGTGCGATCTGGGCCTGCGTCAGCTTTCACTCTACTTACATCAACCATCAAAGTTGTATCCACTTCACAACCATTAGCAAATGGGATTCGGATAGTATAAGTAGTAGGAACGCGCGGGTATGCCTTAATATTTATACCCTCCGTATCAGAAAGGTTATAGTTGGGACTAAAGAAATAATCTACTGCGAATTGGGAACGAGCATTGATGCTAAGCGTGTCGCCTTGGCAAATCAATGTATCTGCTGAGAGGTTGATTGGTGGCACTTTTACGACTTCTACCTGCTTGCAATCAATCTGCATGTTAGGCAAACCTTCATTAATGGCCAGGTAAACATTGTAGATACCCGGAACATTATACTTTGGCGCTGGTGGTTGTGCTTTGTCGGAAGATTGAATACTTGCATTCTGGCATTGCGGGAACATGTAGCTCACCAATGCATTATTGCCTCGATTGACTGCAAGAATAAACAAAGAATCGTGGTCGCGGATGACGCGCGTGATGTCAGAACCTTGGTCTAGCGCACCAATATAAGCAGTGTTGAAATTCCAGTTTGAAGTTAAATCAGGAACATTATAGCGAAGCAAGGAGTCGTTACCCCTGTTGAGAATATAGGCATAGAAGCCTCCACAATCTTTCGTTATTGTAATAGCACCAGGATTTTTTAACTTAGTACCCATCCCACCAATACTCACGGTGCTGATGGCTGGAACGTTGCTAAGGGTATTACCAAAATATAGCCGTGCAGTCACATTGCCAGAATAACTGGGGATGAAGCAGTACCAAAAGCCATTATCATATATCGGTGCCATATCGGTCGGGCCATTGAGCGCTGTAGAACCGATTGGATTAATAACTTCCGTGGTCGGTGTATTAGAAATGTTCTTTCCGAAATTTAGTCGAACCACCTGATTGTTTTGAGCATTTACGGCGAAGCCATAATAATCGGTTCCGTCTTTCGCTACCCAAATACCTCGAGGGTCATTCAGAGCACCGCCAATATTGCCCATGTTCACGCCGTTCGGCACATTGCCTAATGATGTACCAAAATCTACACGAGAAATGGTGCTAGGAACGCCGCCGCCGCCAAAGCCAGCACTACCACCTACAATAAAGAGATGCCATTTCCCATTGTCCAGGGTTAGATAAAGGGAATTGGGTGAGTTCGAAATTGTAGAATCCAGCGTGCCAAAATTGTCCACTGTTGGTGTATTGCTCAAGGTCTTTCCGAAATTGAGGCGGAGTAATTCTGTACCATCATTTACAGCAAAACCATAAAAATTTCCCGAAGCATCTTTGCCCACTTCAATGCCAGTTGCCGTATTAAATCCGTAGGTATTTCCACGGTCTGTAATCACTGGCTTGTTGTCTAAATAGCCCGAACAAAAACCCCAATAATAGGTGCTTGCGTTCATGGCGTGCGGCACGATATTCAGCTTTTGACCAACGCACAAAGTGTCGGTTTCAAAATCAAATAAACTGTTCTGCGCAAATACCGCAGTGCCGCCAAACGAGGATAATATCAGGAGCAGGAGTATGCTTTTTCTCATAAAGTTCAAATGTAGGACGCTTTCCAATGGGCTAATATAAACATTGCTGGAAAAAAATTGACCCTTTGCCACTATTTTTATTTTTTAAACGGCAAATTTTATGGCAATTCAGGCTTTTTTCAGGCAACTACTCTATAAGACGGGGACAATTCTCCTTTTCGTTTGTACACTCAGCAATTTTTCTTTTGCAAAAGAAGGAATGTGGCTTCCTCCAAATCTTGCAAAACGTGCTGCCGATATGAAAGCCGAAGGCTTGGAACTTCCTCTCGACATGCTTTATAATACCAACGGCACTGGATTGAACAATGCTGTAGTGCTTTTTGGTAGAGGCTGCACTGGCGAAGTGATTTCTCCAAATGGCCTAATCCTCACTAACCACCACTGCGGTTACGGCAGTGTACAACGCCTAAGCAATAGAGAGCACGATTATTTCGCCAGCGGTTTTTGGGCGATGAATAGTACGGAAGAATTACCCTGCCCCGGCCTCACCGTCACCTTTGTCCGTAAGATGGAAAATGTGAGCGACAAAATCCTTTATGGCCTCGCTGATACGCTCGCCGAAGCATCCCGCGATAGCATCATTTCTGTGAGAATTGAAGGGCTAGAAAAAGGATATCGATACAGCACAAAACTGGACGCAAGCATCGAGCCTTATTATCGCGGAAACCAGTACTGGGTAATCCTTACAGAGACTTACAAAGACATTCGCTTGGTTGGTTTTCCGCCCAACGGTATTGGCTTTTTTGGGGGCGATACCGACAACTGGATGTGGCCTCGGCACAATGGCGATTTCTCGATTTTCCGGATTTATGCAGGGAAAAATAACCAGCCTGCTGACTATAATAAGGACAATAAACCTTACGAAGCCAAGAAGTTCTTTTCGATAAATACCAGCGGCTACAAAGAGGGTGATTTTACGATGGTCTATGGATTTCCGGGGACTACGCAGGAATACATAGCCTCGCCAACACTACAGCAGATTGAAAAAATAACAGATCCCATCAGCATCGAAGTGCGCGGTGCGAAATTGAAAGTTTGGGAAAAAGCAATGGCCACAGATCGCGAAGTTTTCTTGAAATACACCTCCAAGCGCGGCGGTGTTGCCAACGGTTGGAAGAAATGGCAAGGCGAATTAAGAGGTCTAAAGATTAACGATGTCAACCAGAAAAAGCTAGACTACGAAATGGGTTTTCAAACTTGGGCAAATCAAGACACAACCGTTCCTTATGCTGATAATCTCCTGTCGCAAATACAAGCTGTTTCCTCCATCGCCAATGATGCGCTTCGCGCCGACCAATACATCCGCGAAGCTGTTTATGGTATTGAACTAATCTCCCAGGGAGCCGCGCTGGACAAGCTTTTGAACCATTATCGCATCGTGCAAAAAGGGCATGAAGGTGATGCAGATTTTATTGTCAAAATGAAAACGCAATGGGATGGCTTTCTGAAAAATTACGATGCTCCAACAGACGAAAAATTGTTCGCTGCGCTGATGCCGATTTTCATGGAAAAATGCCCGAAATACGTGCCCACTTGGTATGCCTTGAATCTGCAAGCAGCACAGGGTAATTATGAAAAATGGGCTCGAAATACTTTCGCCGCTTCGGTGGTAGGCAACAATCATCGCTGGGAAGCTTTGATAAATGGAAGTGCTGATACAATGTCCATCAAAAACGACCCATCCTGGCAGCTTTACAATGCCATTCGTAACCTTCGAGAAGAACGTACCATTCCCGTGCTTTCTACCTTCAGAGAAAGAATGGATCGTCTTAACAGATTGTACATGGCTGCGCAAATGCAAAAGGATGTTGATAAAGCATTTTACCCGGATGCTAATCTTACGTTACGCCTTACCTATGGCCAAGTTCGCGGCATTGACCCGGACGGGCCCGCGGGCTATTCCTACCAAACTAATATCGATGAAATCATTGCCAAAGACCAGCCCGATGTTGAAGAATTTCGGGTACCGCAGAAGCTGAAAGATTTGTATGCAAAGAAGGATTTTGGACGCTGGGCAATTCCAATAACAAATCCCACAAGCGACCGTAAGACAACTGTCCCCGTCGCCTTTGTAGCCGATAATCATACCTCAGGCGGTAACTCGGGTTCACCAGTTTTGAATGCAAAAGGACAACTCATCGGCATCAACTTCGACCGTGTTTGGGATGGCAC
>JBDTKK010000412.1:0-2711 GCA_039935335.1 Chitinophagaceae bacterium | reverse complement strand
TGTTTTCCTACCTCGAAGCAAAAGCAGGGCAATACACGGCGCGAGCAGCAGTTCGCATGGCACAAGCTTTAGTGGATGGCACGCCTTATGATATTGAAGAAGACATCCAAAATCTCCGTGAAATTCGCGAGCATGACAGGCTGGGACCCTCTACCGGCGCGATTGTAGAAGAAGCTGCACGGCGAAGGATTCCTTACATCCGGCTCAATAATTCCTCTCTGGTGCAGTTGGGTTATGGCATCAATCAGAAACGAATTCGCGCCACAGTCGCGAGCACTACTTCTTCCATAGCGGTCGAAATTGCTTGTGATAAAGAAGAAACAAAAGAATTGCTGGAAGCTGCGGAAATACCAGTTCCGCGTGGACGTATTGTGCGTAACGAAGAGGGGCTGAAAGATGCGATAGACCGCATTGGCTATCCAATTGTTTTGAAGCCAGTAAATGGCAATCATGGTCGTGGGGCAACCACTAATATCAACACTTGGGAAGATGCTGTGGTCGCCTTGAGCGTAGCGCAAGAGCACGGTCGCTCCATAATTTGCGAGAAATTCATCACTGGCTTCGATTTCCGTTGCCTCGTTATCGACTACAAATTTGTGGCTGCTGCATTGCGCACTCCAGCGGCCGTAAAAGGCGATGGGAAAAGCACTATTCAGGAGTTGATAGATCAGGTGAATGCTGACCCTCGTCGAGGTTTTGGCCATGAAAAAGTGCTCACTTCCATCAAGGTGGATCACTACACGAAGGACATTCTCCTTAAAAAGGAATTGACACTGGAAAGTGTGTTGCCAAAAGGCGAAGAGCTTTGGCTGAAACCGACCGCAAACCTTTCTACGGGCGGTACTGCGACGGATGTTACCGACATTGTGCATCCATCCAACGTCTTCCTTTGCGAGCGCATTGCTCGCATCATTGGTCTGGATATTTGCGGCGTGGATATCATGGCACCGAACCTTTCTGTTCCGATAGTTGAAAATGGCGGTGCAATCTTAGAAGTGAATGCCGCACCAGGCTTTAGAATGCACCTCGAACCTACAGTTGGCCTTGCGAGAAACGTAGCCGAGCCGGTGATTGACATGCTGTATCCTCCCGGTTCTTCTGCTCGGATTCCCATCATTGCGATTACCGGAACCAATGGTAAAACGACGACGACTAGACTCATTGCGCATATCGTAAAACAGACGGGCTTTAAGGTTGGATTTACCACTACCGATGGTGTGTATATCCAAAACCAAATGATGGTGCGCGGCGATTGTACCGGCCCAGTTTCTGCTGAATTTGTGTTAAAAGATCCAACGGTAAATTTTGCTGTTCTGGAAACCGCAAGGGGTGGCCTATTGCGTGCGGGGCTTGGGTTTCACTCCTGCGATGTAGCGGTGGTAACCAATGTTGCGGAAGACCATTTAGGGCTCGGCGGCATTGACACTATTGAAAAATTAGCACGATTAAAAGGGACGGTACCGCAAACTGTTCGCAGAGATGGTTATGCAGTGCTGAATGCGGAGGATGATTTGGTGTATGGCATGAGAAAAGACCTTGAATGCAAGGTGGCACTTTACGCTCTTAATCCAGACAACAAGCGCATTAAAGAACACACGAAGAAGGGCGGGTTAGCGGCGGTTTACGAGAATAATTACATCACGATTATCAAGGGCGGCTGGCGCATCAGGGTGGAGAAAGTGGAGAATATCCCGATTACGTTTAATGGCCTTGCCGAGTTTAATGTGGCCAATGCGATGGCTGCGGTACTGGCGGCTTATGTCAGCGATTTTAAGATTGAAGATATCAAGTTGGCGTTACAAACTTTTGTGCCGGGTGCAGCACTCACTCCAGGTCGGATGAATGTCTTCCATTTCAAGAATTTCACGGTGATGGTGGATTATGCGCATAATACGCATGGGATGCAGGCCTTGGGCAAGATGGTGGCACATGTGGATTCGCCGTACAAAGTGGGGATGATAGCCGGTGTAGGCGATCGTCGGGACGAAGACTTGATGAGCTTGGGCGAGGAGAGTGCGAAGGTGTTTGACGAAATCATTATTCGGCAAGACAGGAATACGCGTGGCCGTACTCCAGAGGAAATCATTATGTGGATGACAAAAGGCGCAGAACGCGTGAGACCGGCTAAGAAAATTACGGCCATTCATAATGAGAAGGAGGCCATTGACTATGCTTTGCAAAATGCCAAGAAGGATTCATTTATCGTGATTACGAGTGATGTGATACCGGATGCGCTGGAGCAGGTGAAAGCGTATAAGAAGGCGGAGGATGAGAGTGGGGGGGTGTTGTAGGGAAGGCTGGAGGTTGCTGGAAGGGAGGCCTACCCACAACGGGAATTTCTTGGAAATCTTTTGGACTTTATTTGTCCATTTCTAAGAAATCTTTGTATTTTTGGACAAATATTGACCAAATGGCGACTACGAAAAAACATACCTCATTTGGCGAACTTTTGAGAGGTTTGAGAGAAGAAACAGGACAGACTTTAAAAACTGTTTCTGAAAACTTAGAAATTGATACTTCGCTGCTCGCTAAAATTGAACGCAACAAAAGACAGCCAACTAAACAAATTATAAGCCAAGTTGCAGAGTATTTTCATGTTGATAAAAAGGAATTGCAATCGGAATTTTTAAGCGACCAGATTGCTTATAAAATTTTGGATGAAGATGCCGACATAGAAATTCTAAAAGTTGCGGAAGAAAAAGTGAAGTATC
>JBDTKK010000411.1:0-15560 GCA_039935335.1 Chitinophagaceae bacterium | reverse complement strand
GCCTGCGGCTATTTTCCCATCATAATATTGAAGTGTAAGCGTGCCTTTGTGTACGGAATCGGTTTTAAAATCGCTGTTACCCGTGATTAAAGAGCTGCCCCCAGTGGGATTTAATAATTCCGCACCTGCGGGATAATTGTCTGACATTTCAAAAATAGCTGGAAGAGAAATGCTGCTATCGTAATTTATATTCATTATTAAGTGCTGATAGGCGACTTTTCCCGCAATATACCACGCAGTATTTATTGCTGGTTGAAACGATACTCCTTGTTCATTCAAAAACGAAGGTTTCCCGTAAGCAGCAAATGGTTTTCCATCGATCAAGCAGCCTAAAGTATTAGCTCCAGTATGAGTTGCCGCCGGAAGTTGGTCAATAGGATTTATTGGCGTTCTGTCTGCTTTTTTGCAGCCGGCAAAAAGTAAAACCAATAGCAGCACTGCGAACAACTTTCTCATCAAGGATGGTTTGAAAGTGGAAATTACTTTCTAATACACGATTATTAATTGACCAAAGTCAATTTCTTAAACCCAGATCGTCAATAGTGCTCGCATGCAAACGAATTGCTTGCCCGTAGGTAGCCTGCATCATTGCGCCAACTTTTGAAGCGCCTCAGCATACTGGCCTTTTAGTCTGTCGTAAAAGACATCAACCTCTTCAACTTTATTAGGCTTCTGGTTACTCGCGATAAAGTCCTGCAACTCTTGTAGAAACTGCTTGTCATCAGAAAGCACCACTGTCTTGACAATTGCTTCCTTCATTTCTGCTACACTCATATCAATATCATTTAGTCCGAAGTTACGAAGCTTGAGCCTCTTCCCGCACCCGATACAGCCCCGCCAAATTCCTCCCCAGCCCACTATAATCCAACCCATACCCCACCACAAATTCATTGGCAATCTCAAAGCCTGTATAGTCGGCCAATACAAGGTGAACCAAAGCTTCAGGCTTCACCAGAAAGCTGGCTATGCGCAAGGACGCAGGATTTCGCGCTTTTATTTCGGGTAGAAATTCATTCAGGGTTTTGCCGGTATCAATGATGTCTTCCAGCAAAATAACATGTCGCCTGGCTAGCTTTTCCTCCAGTCCAATCGCCGTCACTACACTGCCCGAACTGCTCATGCCTTTGTAAGAACCAAGCTTGATAAAAGAGATTTCTGCGTCAATAGTCACCGCACGAAATAGGTCTGCGGCAAACACGAATGAGCCATTGAGGACCGCAATAAAAATCGGTTTCTTCCCCGCGTAATCTTCGCTAATCATTTTGCCCAAAGCCGCTACTCGCGCAGCTATTGTTTCAACACTGATATAAGGTTCAAAGCATTTGTCGTGCAAATGCACAAAGGGCGAAACCGAAGCCATGATTAATGCACCCGCAGTTTTTGACCAATCTTGATGCTTTCAAAATTGAGGTTGTTGAGCTTGTTCAATTCGGTAATAGAGATACCGTATTTCTTGGCAATCCCAAAGCCTGTTTCTCCTTTGCTCACAATGTGGTATTGCTTTGTTGGTGCGGCGGCAGCTACTTCCTGCACAGGCGTTGGTGTCCCGGCCACAACTGTCGTTTCAACTTTTGCGTCCGACTTTGTTTCAGCTTTTGGCCCACTGTAAACCACGCGGTCAAATCGTGCTTTCATTCTTGAAAACTCGTCCTGCGGCTCTTCGATTTTTACAGGCTCCGAAGCCTTCGCAGGCTTTGTTTCTTCCACTGCTTTTTCATTGGCAATGTTGATGCTGGAGCTTGCGACTTTCGCTTGTGCTACAACTGGAGGCGGTGCTTGCCTTTCTAATATTGTCGCCTGCGCATTCGGTTCTTCCTTTTGCACAGCTATGGGTTCAGACTTCTCAACTACAAGAGGCATTGTTGGCGCTGCTTCTACAACTGGCGTTTCTTGTACTTTTTCCGCCGCGGCAGCAGCAATCACAGGATGTGCATTGGCGGTCGCGCTTACGGCGACAGGTATTGCTTCCGGTTCCGAAACATCTTTAGAGAGGAGATTATTAATCGAACTTCCGCCGCGCTCTATGGCTACAAACTGGTCGGCAGCCAACGGCGCATCGGGCAGTTTATTGATTTCAAGTAGCTTGGCATAGCGCATTTTGTACTGGATGGCATATTCGAGTAGTACATCATTTTTGTGGGCGTAAAATCCACGGATACCATTGCGTTTTACGAGCTTGCCATACTCTGGCGCGTCTTGCGCAGCGGGAATTGGCGCGTCTTTTTCTGGAATTATTTCTCCGGCTTTTGCTTGTTCAATCATTGCTGCGGCAGCTACGGGAGAATCTAGCGAGGCTACGAAAATGGGGCGTGGGCTTGCATTTGCAGCGATAGTGTATTGCTGCAACTGAAAATCTTCAATGATTTTGATAAGTTGACTGGCATAAGTAGGGCTCGTCGCATAGCCGCAACGGCGCAGAGCTTTGGCCCAAGATTGATAGTCGTTTGGCGCACATTCAAAACAGGGCAAATAACGTTTGCTGGACTTTAAATAATCGCTGTGGTCGCGGTAAGAGGCAAGGTCGTTAGGGTACTTTCTGAAACATTCATCGGGCGCGTCATCGGTGTGGAGAAAGGTGAGTCCCGTCCACTCCTTTTTGCATTTAATCCCGAAATGATTGTGTGCCTGTGTCACCAATTCGCTTTGACCAGCTTGGGTTTCAAGAATGCCTTGACCTAATGTAATTGCCGCTGGAATACCGACGCGCTGTTGTTCTTCCATTGCCAATTGACGGTATTGATCAATGTAGCGTTGGGCATTCTCTTTGTAAGAAAGCTTTTGTGCAGCCGCAGAACCGAACAAGAATATGCTGGAAATAAAAAGGAGAACTTTCATCATGACACTATCAATTTTCTACTTAAAAAATCCCGCGAAATACCTTCAGGTAAAGGCTTTCCCTACAATTTCCTAATGATTAAGATTCCGTCGCGCACCGGCAAAAGGACTTGCTCCACGCGGGAATCATTTTTTACTTTTTCGTTGAAGGCACAAATAGCCTTAGCGTTTTTACTTTTCTCTGCCTCCAGCAAAATGACTTCGCCATCATACAAAACGTTGTCTGCAAAGATAAAAGCCCCAGAGGGTAGCTTGTCGATAACTAAATCAAAATAATGCGCGTAGCCTTGCTTGTCGGCATCGATAAAAACGAGGTCAAATTTCTCGTTTAAACGCGGAATAATTTCTGCTGCTGGCCCTATGTGCATTGTGATTTTATCGGCCAATCCCGCTTCTTTCCAATAGTGATGACAACGGTCGGCAAGTTCTTCGTTGATGTCGATGGTATGCAGCTTACCCGTTTCAGAAAGACCTTGAGCGAGGCAAATCGCCGAATATCCCGTGTAAGTTCCAATCTCTAAAATCCGCTCCGGGCGCAGCATTCGGCTGAGCATGGAGAGCACAGTGCCTTGCAAATGCCCACTGAGCATGATGGGCATTTCTACCTTGGCATGCGTCTCTCGATTGAGGTTTTTTAACACATCAGATTCCGGCGTAGTGATGTTTTCTGCGTAGGTGTTGATGGCTTCGCTGGTGAGATGGTGTTGCATAGTTTTTTAAGAAAAAGCGAACCCAGGTTTTTAGGATTTTAGAAGTTTGGTCCCAGTTTGTTGTGGGTATAAAATTCGTTGAAGAAATCGATGACCTCATCGGTAGTATCAAAAATCTTTACTAAATCAAGGTCGCCGGGATTGATGTTGTGTTCGGTTTCCAACATCGTTTCCTTCATCCATTTAAAGAGCCCATTCCAGTATTCTGAACCAATGCAAACCATTGGGGTTGCGGTGAATTTTCTGGTTTGAATAAGTGTGGCAACTTCAAAAAATTCGTCCATTGTCCCCCATCCTCCAGGCATCATGATAAAGCCTTGCGAGTATTTGGTAAACATTACTTTGCGGACAAAGAAGTAGTCGAAATTAAGATTGGTAGAACGACCTACAAAAGGGTTAGCGCCCTGCTCCCTTGGCAATTCGATATTGAGGCCAACGCTGGTGCCGCCAGCCATACTCGCGCCTTTATTGCCGGCCTCCATAATGCCTGGGCCGCCACCGGTAATAACGCCAAAGCCTTCTTCCGCGAAGCGCTGCGCAATCTCAACAGCAAGCTCATAATATTTGGAACCAACAGGAGTGCGTGCCGAACCGAAAATAGTGACGCAAGGGCCAATCTTAGCAAGCGTTTCAAAGCCTTGAACAAACTCCGCCATGATTTTAAATATCTGCCAACTACTATGCCCGGAAGATTCCGTCCAATCGCGAAGTTTAAAGCTGCTTATTTGTTCTTTCATTTTTAGAATTGAAATTATTTTTTAGGAAATCACGGCCGCATGATTCTTTGTTTTTGGCGAATGGCTGATGAGCAATAACAGCAGGAAACTGATGCCTGCGTTGATGATGAGGAGCTCGTTGCCTATCACATAACTACCCATCCAAGAAAGCTGAGGGCCTTTAGAGCCATCGTGGCTCTTGAGGATGTAACAGATGATAGGAGCGGCAATGCAAATGAGGGGAACCAACTTTTCGTTGAGCTTTCTCTTGGTAAGAATACCGATGGAAAACAGCGCAAGAAGCGGGCCATAAGTATATCCCGCAACGGTCATTAAAGTATCAATCAAAGTGCCTTTGTCGGCGGCACGGAAAAAGAAAACAAAAGCCAGAAAGACGATAGAGAAGGTGACGTGGACAATCAATCGGGTTTTCTTTTGTTTTTTTTCATTGGGATTTTTCATTCGCTTGAAGCCGAGAATATCAATGCAAAAGGAAGAAGTGAGTGCCGTGAGTGCGCCATCTGCCGAAGGAAAGAGTGCGGAAATGAGGCCAATTAAAAAGCAAACCGTGATAAGAAATGGAACCGTTCCGCCCATCGCAAACATGGGGAAGATATCATCGGTGCGAAAGCCTTTTTCAAAAACTTGTGACCAGCCTGCGGCATCGGCATGGAGGTACAAAAGCCCGCCCAGCAAGAGAAAGAGTAGATTAACGGCCAGCAAAATGAAGCAGAACGTAATCATGTTTTTTTGCGAATCGGCGAGGTTGCGCACGGAGATATTCTTCTGCATCATTTCCTGATCGAGGCCGGTCATGGCAATGGTAATGAATGCGCCGCCCAGGATTTGCTTGCCGAAGAAATTCCCCGCCATGGGTTCGTTATGAAAAATCTGGGTGTAGCCTTTGGCGCTCATGGCAGCCCATGCGTCGCTCAAATTAAAGTGCAATTCGTGCATGATATAGCCCACACAAACGATGAGACCGAGCAGCATAAAAGTGGTCTGCAAAGTGTCTGTCCAAACGATGGTTTTTACACCACCGCGGAAGGTATAAAGCAAGATAAGTACGAGGATGAGGACGGCTGTGGCTTCGAAGGGAACGCCCAATTTGTCGAGTACAAAAAGCTCTAAGACTTTAATGACCAGATAGAGCCTCAAAGTCGCGCCCATGGTGCGGGAGAGCAGAAAAAATACAGTCCCAGTTTTATAAGATGTTCGGCCAAGGCGTTGGTCGAGATAGGTGTAGATGGAGGTGAGTTGAAGCCGGTAATAAATGGGCAGCAGTACAAAAGCGACGACGAAATAACCGAGCCAAAAACCGATGACGAGTTGGAAATAATTCATTCCTCCATGAAGCACGGTTCCAGGCACAGAAATGAAGGTCATGCCGCTGAGGGAAGTGCCAATCATGCCGAAGGCAACGACCCACCATTTGCTGGAGCGATTGCCTATGAAAAACGATTCGTTGTCGGAGTGCCGGGAGGTGTAGAAAGCGATGCCAAGTAGCAGCGCGAAGTAGGCGAGGATGATGAATAGAAGCCAACCAGTTTGCATTGCGGCAAAGTAAAGTGAGAATTGGTAAGTAAGTGGCTTGGTTTACTTTGAAAGGCCGAAAAGTAGGGAAGGCTTCGCGCAAGGGATTGCAGCGGATATCCTTTTTTGTTCGCCCTGAAATGAAGGCCAATGTTTTGCAAGAATGCTTATGGGCGAACAAAAAAGATAGGAGCGAAAAGCCCGGTACGGCTCGGTTCGTCCGAGCCGTATGCGCCCAAAGAAAACGGGAAAAGGGAATAGTTTTTTAAAATCCGACATTAAACCCAATCCGATAATCGAGGCGAGAAGGATAAGGACTGTATTTATCGCCGATTACATCATAAAGCAGCATGATAACGAATGATGAATTGGAAGTCATTGGCTGCCGAAGGCCGCCCCCAACAAAGGCTGCGGTGCTAGAGTAGTGTCTATTGTAGGATTGAATCTGTCCGCTTCCATTAGGGTCGTAACGCACATCAGTAAAGCTTTGAAAATTCTGCTCAACACTGCCTTGGACAAAGAAGTTTTCATAGACAATATAGCGTGCCCACACACTCGGAGTTAGTACCGAAGCTTTGTAATCGTAGCCGGTTTGTACCTGAGTAATTGGATCGGTAAGGACGAGATAATTTTTCGCAGAAATTACTTGGTAGCTAAGGCCGATACCCGCGCTGAGCTTGTCTGTAATGCGATAGCCAACGATGGGAGAAATGCCAAAGCCTAGAATACCATTGTCAATTTGAAAACTGATGCCGCCACCAAAAATTAATTTTGTAGGGTCGAAGTGATGATCCACTTTCTTCTTCATGGGCGTGCGACGCCCACTGCTATTATAAACTTCCTGTGCGCTAGCTGCGGTTGTTATTAAAAAACAGAGGGCAAGGAAAAGGGACGTACTTTTCATTTTATATTGAATAATCTACCCAAAAGTACGCTATGCCTGCGGCGGATGGGCTACAGGAAAAGTCCGTAAAACGTTAAAGAAAGCTGGTGCTTACAAGTCGCGTTTAATTTCGTTTACGTTCACCATGTCGTAAGGATTTAGGGGAACGCAGTTGGTCTTTTCGCCAGTGGTATTGAATTTCACGAGCACGCCGAGGCTATCTTGTTGGTAGGAAGATGCGAGATTTATCGGCTTCACAAAGCTGCCGTTGGGCAGACGCAGCAGGTAGCCGCAGCCATTGACAGTGAGGTCGCCACCGTAGATAACGAGTGCGTGCGTAAAGCCATCATCATACTTTTTGCAGGAAGTAGTGCCGAGTAGAAAAAATGCGGAAAGAAGTACGAGATAACGCATAAGCGCGGGATAAAAATTGGTTGATGATGTCGACAAAAATAGCGGCGATTGTGAGGAATAAAAAGGGTTTGGCAGAATCAAATCTTTTTACAGTGCTTAAAGGTGCATTAAAAAGAGCTTTAAATGTTCATTTCGGGTGCTTGGTCAGTTATTTTTTTTCAAAAAATAATGGTAGGACAATCCGAAAATGATAACACCTATTACACCGCCAATACCATCTGCTAGGGCATCATACACATCTCGGCTACGACCTAAAGAAGGAAACCAACCTTGGAATAGTTCGACAAGAGTGCCGACGGCGGTTGCGATGACTGCCATCGTCAAAAGCCATGGAAGCCTTGCCCCGCGCGGATAGGCGCGTAGCCAGAGCAGAGCAAAGCCTCCAAAAAGAATGAGGTGCGTCCATTTATCGGCGAAGGGAATATCCGTTTTAGGGAGCTCTTTACCGGGCCAAAGACAGGCTACAAAAATGCCGATTGTCCAAAGAATGGCCAGCTCTTTTGCCCATCGTACAGCAGGGGAAGGCACGCTTTGCGACATGCTTTAGCTGATGTGGGTGGTGTAGGCAGCGGCATCCAACAAAGAATTTGTTTCGCTGGGGTTAGCGAGTTTCATCTTCACCATCCAGCCTTTACCAAATGGATCTTGGTTTACAAATTCAGGATTGGCTTCGAGCTCGGGATTCACTTCTGTAACGGTGCCGGCGAGCGGGAGGAAAAGGTCGGAAACGGTTTTGACTGCTTCAACGGAACCGAAGACTTCACCTTCAGCTAAAGGTTTGTTGAGCGCGTTGATGTCCACGTAAACGATGTCGCCGAGTTCGTGTTGGGCAAAATCGGTGATGCCAACTGTGGCGGTATCGCCTTCAATGCGTAGCCATTCGTGGTCTTTAGTGTATTTCAATGTTTCTGGAACCTGCATGAGCTTGGAAGTGTTTTTTGAATGAGGGCGTAAAAATAATCGAATGCTGGTTGGGCGAGGGGGAAGATTTTGGCGTGGGAGTTATTGGGTAGGAAATAGAATGAGCGCCCTATGGGCTACGCCATGTATGGCGGCTGACGCGCTTTCAGCGCTGCCGCCCTTTCAGCGATGGGCTTCACCCATCTATCAGCTGACACCCTTTCAGGGCTTTGGGTTACGCTCACTTCACACGCGTTCCTGTAGTGGCCAGGTAGGCTTTACATAACCCACCCAAGACCACATCCCACGGGTATTTTACCTTTTGACTTTTACCTTACTTCATCCCCATCCCCATTTCCACCTTACCCTTCTGCTTTTGCATATCATTGATGATGTTCACGGTTTCGGAGATGTAGATGTCCTTTTGCAAGTTCTTGAGCCAAGCTTTATTCTTAGCAATATTGGTACTGTCAATATCTATTTCCGTCATGTCCTGTTTCAAGTTGACAACAGGTAGCGGAGTACCTTTCTTCTGCAATTCCTCGAGCTTTTTAGAAAGTGCGGTAGCATCATCCATTTCCTTTTTATAAGCCACTTCATTCAAAGAATAGGTGTTGTCGTCGCGCTGTGCTTTCAGCTTCTTAGCACTTTGGGAAATGATTTCAAAAACAGCATTTGCAGCCACGCGTTTGTCGGAAGCCGATTTCAAAAAAGGCAGGTTCACATCATTTACGGGTGTGTATTGTGCGGGTGGAATTTCGTCCCATTTCAAGGCAGATTTATCCTTACGCTCGCCCATGTCCAATTCGCTGTAAGGGTCTGGTAGTACGATATCTGGCATTACGCCGCGCAATTGCGTCGAGCCGCCATCAATGCGATAGAATTTCTGAACGGTTAGTTTAATAGCGCCAATAGGAGGCTGGTTCATCATCTTCATCTTAGTAATCGGATTCATGAAGTCGGAAAGGTCAACCACTTTTTGAACCGTGCCTTTACCGAAGGTGCGAGAACCCACAATAATGGCGCGTTTGTAATCCTGCATCGCTGCCGCCATGATTTCGGAAGCAGAGGCGGAACCAGAATTGACCATGATAGCCATCGGCCCGTCGTAAAGCGTACCCTGTTGCGAATCGCTCAAAGTAGAAGGCGGCGCATTGGCACTTTTCACCTGCACCATCGGCCCTTGATCCACAAAAATGCCACCCATATCCACCACATCGGTAAGTGAGCCACCACCATTATTTCTCAAATCGAGGATAATACCGACAACGCCCGCGTTCTTGAGTTTCAACACTTCTTTTGCCACATCATCCGCGCAACGGCGACCATTAATATGATTAAAATCGGCGTAAAATTCTGGGAGATAGATATAACCAACCGGCCCATCATGGCTCTTGAAAATAGCACTCTTGGCAAAGGTGTCGTCCAGCTTCACCTCACCACGAATAATTGGAATGACTTTGATTGAACCATCTACACTTTTCACCGTTAGCCGAACTTCTGTGCCCTTTTCTCCGCGAATTTTATCCACCACATCATCAATTTCGAAGCCCATAATATCGAGCGGCGCACCACTGCCTTGGGCCACTTTTAGAATCACGTCGCCGGCCTTCAATTCACCTTGTTTCCAGCAAGGAGAACCTGCGATAATGGCCACAATTTTTGTCTTGCCATCTTCTTCTTTAAGCTGTGCGCCAATACCATAAAACGAGCCAGACATAGCGATATCAAAGGCTTTCTTGGTTTTTGGAGCGAAGTAATCTGTGTGGGGATCTTCTGCGTTGCAAATAGTATTTACATACAGCCCGAAGCGCTCATTATCGTCAAATTGGCTAAGTCTTTTAAAGAAAGTTTCTTGGTTTTTTACAATGCCTTCGCGGGCTTCTTTCTCGAGTTGTGCATTTGTTTTCTTCACCACATTTACACTGTCTTTATTGGCAGCTAAGGCATCGCGGTCTTTCTTCAAATCCACATAACGACTAAGGCAGCGATACTTGAGATACAAACGCCAGCGTTCTTTGAGCGCTTGCACGTCAGCAGGCCATGGGAGCTTGTTTCCGTCCATTTCTATCGACTCATTTATGCTGAAATCGAAAGGCGTTTTCAGGATTTCTTTTTGAATGCCATTGGCTCTATCTACAGCAGTATAAAAGAGCTTATTGATCCGGTCGAAGAATTCCGAACTACCAGTTTTCAGCTCATCATCAATGTGAAATTGCTCGTCTTTTATCTTGTCAATGTCTTGCTGGGTAAAGATTTTACGGTCATAATCCAAGGCATCCAACATCTTACCATAAATAGCGTTGGAGAAAGAATCGTCCACTGGGCGCGGCGCGAAGTGCGCTTCCTGTATAGCTTTCATCACGGTATTGATGATAATGGTTTTCCGCTCGGGGCTTGTTGTAGCCGCATCGGCATCGCCAGCACCACCATTGATATATTTAAAGGAGAAAAAACCCGCGAGGGCCCCAACTACCAACACGGGAATAAGGACTTTCTTTTTCATGAATTGCAAGATACCAGTATGATTAATCATAGGCATCAAATTTAGGCTGACAGGCGTTAATACAGCGAAAAGAGAAATGGAGAAGGCGTTAAAAAGAGGGTGAATTTTAAAGCTTTTACACTTGTGTAACTTTGAGGCTGATGAATGCACAAGAACCCGAAGCCATTGCCGTCGCCGATTGGGGCTTGATAGAATATGGCGCTGCTTGGGAGCGACAGGAAACGCTGCTTGCCGAGCAACTTTTAATTAAGAAAGAATGGAACAATACGCCGGAAAATGAGCGCCCTGAACGACCGCCGACAAGCCACCATTTTTTTCTTTGCAGCCATCCGCATGTTTATACCCTAGGCAAGAGCGGACACATGGAAAACCTGCTACTGAACGATGCGCGAATGAAGGATTTGGACGTGACGTTTTATAAGACCAATCGCGGGGGCGACATCACCTATCATGGTCCGGGACAAATAGTGGGTTATCCTATGCTTGACCTTGAGAAGTTTTTTACGGATTTAGGGAAATACATGCGTGCGCTGGAGGAAGTGATTATCCGGACGCTGGCGCATTATGGGATTGAAGGTGGAAGATTGCCTGGCTCAACGGGCGTGTGGTTGGATGCCGACGACCCAAAGAAAGCACGGAAAATTTGTGCGATGGGTGTGCGCTGTAGCCGCTGGATTACCATGCATGGGTTTGCGCTGAATGCGAACACCGACCTCAACTATTTTAACCATATCGTGCCTTGCGGCATCGTGGACAAAGGCGTGACATCTATGTATAAAGAACTATTGCACGAAGTGAATGAGACGGCATTGAAGGGGATTATTCTGCAGGAATTTGCAGCGGTTTTTGAGGCGAGGCTGGATGGGGAATAAGCCTTTATGGACTGAACTGAAGGCTTACCGAAAAATTGCTTGCATTAGAGGTTTTCGGTTGTATATTTATGAAGTTTTTTAGGGCTTTATTTGGGGTTTTTCGATTGAAAAAAAGCGGAAATTGGGCAGATATTAGCGGCAATAGCTCGCGGTTGAAACGTAAAAACATTATTAGAAAACCAAGGAAGCACACAGAGAAAAATTTGTGTGGTTGAAGCAGTAGGTGAAGGTAAAATAGAGAAAAGTAAAAATCAGTCTGAAAATCATTCAAAATTAGAAAAATGTCGACCTCCCTAAAATCATTGTGCTGCCTTTCTTTGTTGGTCTTTGTTGCCATTTCCTGCAAAAAAAATAGCAGCAATCCTAATCCTGGCACTAATTCCGCTTTGATTGCTACAATAGGTTAGTATAGTCCAAATAGCTTCATGCAAGTCGATACATCGCGCACAACAATTCAATACAATAGTGATAGTACTATTAACTACTACGACTTCGTAGCCGTGGGTGGTACTTCTCATGTGGTGTTTTCCTACCATTCCGGATTTATTATCAAGATGCGATCTGAACAAGGAACTGGTGTTTTTATCAGAGATTCTATAATAGTAAGTCCTATTGGTTTGCCCATAGCAAAATATACTCAAAGTCATCTAGATTCGAGTTATGACGTGTACCTTGTTACGTTCTATTCTTACAACTCGCTCAATCAGTTGCAGCAGACTGTATATTCAGACTTTCCTGTCAATGCTAGTACGCCGTGCGATACAACGGTATTTTCTTGGAGTAATGGAGATATGGTGCATTATGGCGGCCCGGCTGACCCTAATTATTTTACGAACGGTTATAATACCAGTATTGGGTCACAACCTGGCGATTATGCGTTCGATGCGAACCTTTTGGAGGCGGGTTCCGTAAAGCGGCCAAATGATTATTTATTGAAGAGTTTCTCTGACCCGGCAGGCTCGCCAGACACTTATACTTACACCTTTGACGGAACTAATAAAATCGTTAAATCGCTCGTGATAAGCAATGGTGATAGTACAATTTCTTCATTCACTTATAAATAGATTGAGATGAAAAAAGTTGCTTTGTTTGCGCTGATTATAATTGCCTGCTATGGGTGTAATAACGATAAGGGAGTCTATACTCCGATTGATCCTTTTATTAAGTCCATGTTTAACTGGCAAAAAGATTCCTATTGGATAATGAAGGATTCGTTGACGCAGCAGATTGATAGTTTTGTCGTGGATACATTCTCACGTCAAATTAGGAATGCTAGTTATAGCGGAACTTATGAATACGTATATATATCGGTATTGGACTATGATTTGAATCGTAAAAATTTAGTTTCAAATTGGTATGTGGAGCTTGGCCAAAGGCAGGGACAAAATTCTTTTGGTTATGGCGATATTAGTAGTATAGACACCCAGATTTATGTACCCGATATTTTCCCCTGCCCGCTTGGATATAGTGATTTTAATTTTAATATTGGAATAAAGAATTTTTCGCATGTTTATTTCAATAGCACGTTGTTTTATTGGAAACCTGACTCGTTTTTGTCGCTTTACATGAATCAATCCAATGGTTTGATAAAAGTTGATATTAAATTGTACAATTATCGAAGGGTTTGGGAATTAGAGCGGGCGAAGATTATAAATTGATAAAATGTCGCTTTTTTTATCGCACGCTAAGTGGTCCGCTTTTTTTGCCAAGATTTTTTTTTCACTATTAAAGGAAAATAGAATGAAGAATCTAATCGTTTTGATTTTCGCGATTGCATTCTTAACCGCGTGCAACAAACACCAGACAATTTACACTCCTGTGGATGGATTTACTAAATCCATGTTCAATTGGCAAAAAGGGTCACATTGGCTAATGAAGGATTCGTTGACCGGACAGATTGATAGTTTTGTGGTGGATAGTTTCGAAACAACAATTGAGAACGGGAGTTATAACTTCGCCTACGAATATGTGTATTTCTTCATTGAAGAATATGGTATTGGCAGTACTACAAAAAGAGCCAAATGGTATGTTGGTCTCGATGCTGAAATGCAGCGCAACGAAATAGCACGGGTAGTCGGGGGTGGTGTTGATTCTATTGGAGATATACAAAATTTTCTTCCATGCCTGTCCCGTTTTTCTGATTTTCAGTTCAATTGTAATGCGAATGACTATTCGCATGTCTATTTCAACAGCACATTTTCTTACAAACTCCTTAATCGTTATTTGTCCGTTTATATTAATCAAGCCTATGGGTTAATAAAATTGGATGCCAACTTGGACAATTATCGGCATGTTTGGGAATTGATACGGTAGCGTAATGCCAATTGCAGAAATCAGACCGATTTCAGGGTTTGGGAAATCGGTTGTTGTAATTACGTGGCCCATTCCTGGCTTTGACCAATTGAACGCGTTGAAGCATGAAAACGCCAATTATCACTTCAAAAAAAACTTCAACAAAAAAGCCGCAAACAAAAACGACAATACCGCGAATACAACATACCTAAATCGCGCACCGCGTCCGGGTTTTATTCGCTTGGGCAAGTAGAAGAAAATATAAAACACCAGACCAATTGCCAGCAAAAAGGTTACAACCTTAATCATCGTTGCCTAGTCCTGATTTCGCTTCTTCACCATCGTCAAAATCGTGGCAATAGCTACCGTTTCGCCGGTTTCGTCATACACGTCTACCAGCCACTTCACGATGCCTTTGGCAATGTCTTCTTCGCTGCGTTTTTCCTGATCTACTTTCTCCTTTACCGTCAGGCGCACACCAATCGTAGCACCGGGATAAACAGGCTTCGTAAATCGAGCTTCGTCAATGCCATAATTCAGCAAAACCGGCCCTTTCTTAGCATCTACAAACAAGCCTGCCGCTTTCGATAAGATGAAATAGCCATGCGCTACACGGCCTTCAAAAATGGTTCCTTCCAATGAAGTCGCGTCCATGTGGGCGTAGAAATTATCGCCGCTGACGTTGGCAAAATTGGTGATGTCGGCTTCGGTAACGGTATGCTTGGCCGTCACCAAAGTGTCGCCGATTTTCAGGTCTTCGAAATGCTTTTTGAAGGGATGAATATCGCTCTCCATTTGCTTCGCGTATTGCTGGTAAACGTTGGTGATTTTTGAAATCGTAGTCGGCGTGCCTTGAATGGCAGTGCGCTGTAAATAATGCAATACACCACGCTTGCCGCCCATCTCTTCGCCGCCACCAGCGCGGCCCGGCCCGCCATGCACCAACATCGGCATCGGCGAACCCGAACCTGTACTTTCCTTAGCACATTCGGCATTCAACACCAAAATTCTACCGTGCATCAAGGCCGTTCCCAGCACAAAATCTTTCGCAATCTTATCGTCCGCCGTGATGATAGAACACACCAGCGAACCCTGCCCCATTCTGGCTAAAGCAATGGCTTCATCCAAATCATCGTAAGGCATGATTGTGCTCACCGGCCCGAAGGCTTCGATACAGTGCACGTCCTTATTCTCGAAAGGATGTTCGTTGAGAAAAACAATCGGCGGCATGAAAGCACCTTTGTCTTTATCGGCACCTTTCACTTCAAAAGCATCCAGATTGCCAATTACTATTTTCTGGCTTTTGGCTAGCTCGGCCACACGCTCCCGCACTTCCTTTTTCTGCTCCAAACCCGCGAGCGGTCCCATGCGCACACCTTCCACGCTCGGGTCGCCAATGGTAGTGCCGGCGAGGCGTTTGCCCAAGGCAATTTGCACATCTTCTACCTTATCCGCAGGGACAATAATCCGACGAATAGCAGTACATTTTTGTCCGGCTTTGGTGGTCATTTCGCGGACAATTTCTTTGATGAAAATGTCCCATTCCGGCTTGTGAGGTGTCACGTCCGGCCCGAGAACGCAGCAGTTCAGCGAGTCGGCTTCGAGGTTAAAAGGCACACTTTGTTCCAGCACACGCGGCTGGCTTTTTAGCATTTTCCCGGTAGATGCAGAACCGGTAAACGTAACGACATCCTGATTTTCCAGCGTATCCAAAATGCCTCTCGCCGAGCCACAAATCAGTTGTAGCGCACCTTCCGGCAGAATATCGCTCTTGATGATTTCTTCAAAAACGGCCTCGGTGAGATAGCTGGTGAGCGTTGCCGGTTTTACAATCGCTGGAACGCCCGCCAACAGATTGACCGCAATCTTCTCCAACATGCCCCAAACCGGAAAGTTGAA
>JBDTKK010000410.1:0-2730 GCA_039935335.1 Chitinophagaceae bacterium | reverse complement strand
ATAAAAAAGTAGAAGATATGCCCACCAACGCTTGTCAGTTCTTTTACGAATGTGAGAATTGCAAAACAGTTCTGAAACCAAATGAAGGCGACTGTTGTGTTTTTTGCTCTTACGGAACAATTCCTTGTCCCTCAATTCAAGAAAATAAATCTTACCTTTAAAAGAAAATATAAAAACGGGGTACAACAATGTATATTAAATATAGGCTCATTAGTGCTAAATTCAAGGCTCATGGCTCGTGTGGGGCTTTGTACTTAACTGAAAGTTTAGTGCTCCGAAATCGCCTACTTTTGATATACTAAAGGTTGTAGGGCAAACAGGCGGCTATCAAAATTCAAATGAACTACTAAGCTTGGGTAACCAAATGATAAAATAATATGAAATCGATTACTAAAATATTTTTAGCAGTATTCTGCCTTTCAAATGCACCGCAATCCAACGCACAAATTCCAGACAAACCCGAAAACATTAGTCCGCTGTTAATAGGGGAAACGTTGCCCAAAGCATCGCTTCAAGATGCCGATGGCAAAAGTATAGAATTGAGTTCTATATTGCAATCAAAGCCGAGCGTATTGGTCTTTTATCGTGGAGGTTGGTGTCCTTATTGTAATCTCCAACTCTCTGGTTTGGTGAAGATTGAGCAGGAGATATTGGATTTGGGCTATCAAATTGTGGCCATTAGTCCTGACGACTATCAAAATCTAAAAATCACCGAAGATAAAGATAGTATAAAATACTCTTTATATTCAGATAAAGACGGGAAATTTATCCAAGAGATCGGAATTGCTTTTCAAACACCAACGCTGATGAAAGGCTATATAGCCAGCAAAGGACAAAAAGGAAAGACATCGGAGGTATTACCTGTGCCAACTGTGATGATAGTGGACAAGGAGGGAAAAATTTTGTTTGAGTACATCAACCCGAACTATAAGGAAAGATTGAGTGGCGATATGCTTATGGCGGTTCTAAAAACAATCAAGTAAAACTAAACTTTAGTTTCAAAAAAACAAAATAATGGACAAGAAAATTAAAATGTACGGAACCGAATGGTGTCCAGACTGCAGAAGAACCAAAGAGTTTTTTGCAAAAAACAATATAGAATTTGAGTACATCAACCTGGATATTACTCCTGAAGCCTCTAAATTGGTAGAAGGGTATAACAAAGGCAAACGAATCATCCCGACGGTGTTAATTGATGGTGTTGCATTTAGCAATCCTCAAAATTATGAACTGGCGCAACAGTTGGGTATCAACAAGCAAGGGCGCATTAAAATGTTTGGTGCCGATTGGTGTCCTGATTGCAGAAGGGCTAAGCGTTTTTTGCAAGACAATCAAATTAATTTTGAATTCATTGACGTAGAAAACGTGGATACTGCCAGTGAATATGTGATGAATGTAAACAATGGGAAACGGATTATTCCGACCATTTTGTTCAATGACAAGCCGTATTCTAATCCTGACAATGCTACACTTTCCTCACTTTTGGGAATTGACAAAGTAACCGATACTCGAATTTATGATGTGCTTATTGTAGGTGGTGGAGCAGCGGGTTTAACTACAGCTATCTACGCACAAAGAGATAGATTTGATAGCATTATCCTTGAAAAGAAAAATATTGGCGGCAATACTTTTATAACCAAAAAAATAGAGAATTATCCAGGATTTAAGGAGGTTTCCGGCCCAGATTTAATGGATCGGATGGAAAAACAAGCGGAAATACTAGGCGCTAAAATTGAAACGGGCGAAGAAATAGTCAATATCGAGAAAACAGAGAACCTTTTCAGGGCATTTACCAAAACGGAGGAATACCGAGCTAAAACAATTGTCATTAGTACGGGCAGTACCTACAGAACACTTGGTATTGAAGGGGAAGCGCAACTTATTGGTTCCGGGATTCACTTTTGTGCTACCTGTGATGGTGCTTTCTATAGAGACAAAGAAGTAATTGTGATTGGTGGCGGAAACAGTGCATTGGAAGAAGGGATGTTTTTAGCAAGCTTTTGTAAAAAAGTGAGCATCATACATAGGGCTAAACAATTCACTGCCACTGATTTGTATTCAGAAAAATTAAGCTCATTTTCAAATATTGAAGTCTTCTTAGACAAAACTCCAAAGAAATTTGTCGCAAATGAAAAAGGAAGCTTTGAGAAATTGATTTACACAGATAATGCTACTGGCAATGAAGGAGAAATAAATGCCGATGGTGTATTTGTGTTTATTGGATTAAGCCCAAATACAAAACCTTTTGAAGGGCTCATCAACCTTTCTCAAAGCGGCCACATCCTTACAAAAGGGTTAAACCAAACCAATGTTTCTGGAATCTTTGCAGCGGGCGATTGCAGATTTGGTGCTATTGCACAAGTTGCAGCGGCTACGGGAGAAGGCGTTGTAGCAAGCTATGGCATTAAGGAGTATTTAAATAAACATCTATGAAATCAAGAAATATTATCTCCACTCGTGTGAGCATATCACATTCGGATGACCTTAATCCAATCCCGAAGGAAAATACATCCAGTCTGACCAAAAAAACTTAAATTACTATCCAAGAAAAACAATCCTTCCTTTCACCAATTAAACTATCCTAATATCAACCAAATTTGCACTCGTGGCTTGAATTCAAAAACCATCCTTGCCATTGCTTCGTAGATAGTCTATTCACAAACACCAAAATCATGAAACATTTCCGCATCGCCCTTTTAGGCATCCTTTTAATAGCCTTTGGCAGCTACA
>JBDTKK010000409.1:0-8301 GCA_039935335.1 Chitinophagaceae bacterium | reverse complement strand
CGGCTTCGTCGAGAATGAGAATTTCTACATTTCGAATGTCGAGATGGCGTTGGCTAATAAGGTCGAACATGCGACCTGGTGTGGCTATGAGTACGTCAACACCTTCTTTCAATTGTTCGATTTGCGGCGCTTGTACCACACCACCATGAAGAGCTAGAACGGACAAGGAACTGAATTGATTGAGCATTTCAAAAACCTTGGAAATCTGTACCGCTAATTCGCGAGTAGGTACCATCACCAGACAACGAACCTGCTCGGTATCGCGCTGGCGGATGCGCTGGAGCAACATGTGGGAAACGGGGATAGCAAACGCAGCCGTTTTCCCCGTTCCGGTTTGTGCAATGCCCATCACGTCATCACCTTTAAGGATGGAAGGAATGGCGCGGAACTGAATATCCGTTGGCCGCTTGAACTCCGCTACCTCCAGGGCTTTCAGGATTTTTGGTGAGATGGGATATTGGGAGAATTTCATAAATAGAGGCTTGCCGCGCCTTCAAAGAAACAGCCTTTCTGGGGATGGCTACCTCACAGCATTTCGAGAAGGAAATATTTTCCGAAACAGGAAACAAGAAATCCTTTCTTCCAAAAAATCGCAGTTTGTATATTTGTTATTATTAACGCCGCAAGATTGGCATTATTAAACGCAAAAAAACATGGACAAGCAATCAATTTTTTGGGCAACAAATCTTCGGCATTTACGTAGCAGAAAACGCTGGAGTCAGGATGAACTCGCGGAGAAACTAGACATCACCCGTTCCAAATTGAATGCTCATGAAAATGGGAAAACTGTGAACCCGACGGCTGAAGACCTCATTGCATTTTCCGGCTTCTTCAAAATGAGCATAGATTCTTTGTTGAAGGTCGACTTGACCCAACTTTCGGAACTGAAAATTCGGGAGTTGGAAAGTGGGAATGATGGCTATGCGACGGGAACGAAATTGCGCGTCCTCGCTACCACAGTGGATACTAAGAATAATGAGAATATTGAGTTCGTTCCGATACGGGCACGGGCTGGTTACGTGGCTGGCCACAGCGATCCGGAATTCATTGCAAGTCTGCCAAGATTTAGTATGCCGCATTTGCCGCAAAACCGCACCTATCGCATGTTTCCAACGATGGGCGATTCTATGTTGCCCATTCCGGAAGGAAGTTTGGTCATCGCAGAATATGTGCAGGACTGGCAGGCACTAAAAGATGGTACACTTTGCATTTTAATCCTGAAAAGTGCTGGTCAAGATTTTGTTTTTAAGAAGGTTGAAAACCGCATTAAAACGTCACGAACCGTGATGCTGCATTCTTTGAATGAAAACTATCAGCCCTTCGAAGTAGCTATTGGTGATGTTTTAGAGATCTGGAAGTACGTGAGCTATGTGAGCGACACCGTGCCGGCGGGCAATATTTCTATGATGCAGATTGCGCAAAGTTTGAAGGAGATTCGGGTTGATATTGGGAAGATGGCGGGACACGGGTCACAGACCCGCGCCAGCTAGGAAAGTTTAGTAGCACGAGGCACAGAATTGCGGCGGCAGAATTTTTAAATACAACGCATATGTTTCCCCCAGATTCCCTAGGTGGCCACCTTGAGCTACAAATATTTGACCACACGGGGGTCAGATAAAAAATCGCAAAATCAAGCCCAAAAATCTGACGCGAAACTTCCGTCTGAAACTAGGCTTCCTTCGCCCCTCCACTCATCAAATACGCCTTGATAAATCCATCCAATTCACCGTCCATCACCGGTCCCACGTTGCCGACTTCATAATCCGTGCGGTGATCTTTAATCATCTTGTAAGGATGAAAAACATAGGAGCGAATCTGGGAGCCCCATTCAATCTTTTTCTTGCTGCTGTTGGCTGCATCCTTGAGGGTATTTCGCTTTTGAAGTTCTATTTCATAAAGCTTGCTCTTCAGCATTTGCATGGCCAATTCGCGGTTGCCAAGTTGACTACGATCTTGCTGACAAACCACCACAATTCCTGTAGGAATGTGTGTGAGCTGCACTTTCGTCTCTACCTTATTCACGTTTTGTCCGCCGGCACCACCGCTGCGTGAGGTCTCCATTTTTACATCAGCCGGGTTGATTTCAATCTCAATGCTGTCATCCACCAAAGGATAAACATAGACGGATGCGAAGGAAGTATGTCGGCGTGCATTACTATCGAATGGCGAAATGCGTACGAGGCGATGAACGCCACTTTCTGCCTTCAATAAGCCGTAAGAAAAAGCACCTTCAAACTCGAGAGTTGCTTGTTTGATACCCGCGCCATCGCCATCCTGTACATCTATTTCCGTGACTTTCCAACCCTGCTTCTCACCATACATTCTGTACATGCGCAGCAGCATCTCTGCCCAGTCCTGACTTTCCGTTCCGCCCGCGCCACTATTGATTTGCACCACAGCATGAAGTGCGTCTTCGGGTTCGTTTAAAGTGCTTTTAAACTCTAAATCTTCCAAGGCTTTAACGGCTGTAGCGTGAGCTTCGCGCACTTCAATTTCTTCTGCTTCGCCTTCTTTCCAAAATTCAAAAAGGACAACAAAATCTTCTAAGGTTCGAGCAACATCGTCGTAGAGGTCGGTCCAGTATTTATTGAGCTTTATTTCTTTGAGGATGCCAGTGGCCCTGTCATTATCATCCCAAAAACCGGGCGAAAGGCTCAATTGGCGGCTATTCTCGGCTTTTTCCAATCTTTCATCATAGTGTACAAAACGCTTCAAATGAGTGAGGCGTTCGCGCATTTCTTTTATCTGCTCGAGTGTCATAGTTTTTCTAAGCGGGCAAAGGTAAGAGGCGGAGGGAAGCGCGGTTTTTATCGGTGGGTCAGAGAAAAGTTTTGGAAGAATTGTTTGCAGAAAGCCGTTTATCCGAAAATGCCGAGTTGGGCAGGACTAGACATCAGCAGTTCTTATTTGGGATGTCTTCATCACCTTTTCAATTCGTTTTGTGGCCGATGGCTAAAATAATATCGCTCATTCAGTGCTTCCTAAAATGGAAGTTGAGCATTTTTCGATATAATTTTTCTATTCTCCACTAGTGCGACACCAAGCGTTCCTACGGAACGCAACCCCAATTACATTTTCCCTTTGCTACCATACCATCGCCCCTACGGGGCTTACCGAAATGCTGGCCTGAATTTCTACCGAAATATCCCCCGACCGAGCTGCCGAAATGCCAGCTTGATTTTCTACCAAAGTCCCGCCCCTAAGGGGCTCGCAGAAATACCAGCGTGATTTTCTACCAAAATATCGCCGCTCTCTGGCTATCAAAATATCAGATTAGATTTCTAACAAAATATCGGCCCTTCGGGCCTCAGCGCCCATACCATTTCCTAACCACCTCCATCGCGGCCTTGCCTTGCGGCGAATAATCAACTTCGTTTTGATAATTTATTTGTTCCGCATCTCCATACCATTTCCAGAGATAGCCGCCTGCCGTCCAGGATTCGTGGGCAAAGCTTTCGTAGAATGCCTGAAGTGCTATTGACTGTGCTGCGTCGTTACGTTTTGTACTGCTTTCACTCCAAGGTTCTTTGCAGGCAAAATCACAATTGCGGTAGCCATATTCTGTGAAAAGAATGGGTCTTTTATAGTGCTCGCTTATGGCTTTCAGCTTGACCTTTTGAAACATCCAAGCTCGTTTCAATTTTTCTAAAGAAGGTTGCTGTGCATCGTCCAAAGGGAAGTAGGCATCGATACCGATGTAGTCCAGTTTCGACCAAGCTCTGAAGGCTTCATAGTCGTTCCAATTGGCGGCATAAGTCAATTTTCCATGAAAAATATTCCGAAGTGTATCTATCAAAATCCTGAAATATTCAGGATGCTTTTGGGCTAGATTTCCTAGTTCCGTACCGAGGCAAAAGCTTTCCACTTTCATGCTATCAGCGAGTTTCGCGAAGTGAAGGATGTAGGCGGAATATCCATTTTTAAAAGCTTGCCAGTCTGCATCATTTTTAAAATCCAAATTGCCGGTGTATTCCCCTCCACGCAGCCATAGCTGCGGCTTAAGCATGATGCTAAGCTTGGCTTTCTGCGCCATTTTGATACTGGAACAAATACCTTCATCGCGCTCACCCCACCATTGATTGGGAGAATTAAAAATTATTTCTGAAGCACTTTCTTTATAAAAAGCATACGGCATGAGGCAAACGCTGTTGGCGTTCACCTTTTGAATATTTGGGAAAGTTGAAGCATCCCAGCCTTTTACTGCGGCGGCGAGCGCGATACCTTTTATTTTAAAAACAGAGCCGGAATCGTGAGTATTCGGATGTTCGGATGATTGAGCGGCGCTACAGGAAAGGATTCCAAGCCAGAAAGCGAGTATTGTCAAAGGCGTAAAAAAACATTTTAGCAATAGCATTTTTCTAAAACAATGATGAAGCATCTGGGAAGCACCTTAGCTGAATTTCACTTTGCAACAAAGCTCAGCATTAAAAACCTGCCGAGATTGATGCATGACTAACATTTTTCTATTTTCACCCGTCTGTCAAAAGACAAGAAAAATACCGACCTTAACACGCATTTTCTTTACCTTTCCATTGAGGTAAACTCTGCTTGTTTTGAGGAGTTTGCTTTTTTTGATTTTGCCCATGCGAAAATTTTTACGTGTCGTGCTTTACTGCGCGCTCTTTCACATAGTTATTGCCCCAACTGCTTTTGCTCAAACTGCAGCTTTTACTGCGTCAACGCATACAGGCTGTTGGCCGCAGTCTGTAAGCTTTACCGACCATAGTACAGGAACTATTACGGCTTGGAACTGGAACGTGGGTAATAGCACCAGCATCCCTACAACCACCCAAAGTCCATCGGTTACTTATTCTTCGCCCGGCACCTATTATGTATCCCTCACTGTTACCGGCCCAGGTGGCACCAGTACACCTTTCAGGGACACGATTGTGATTTCTGATTATCCTGTTTCAACCATCACGGCAACACCAATATCCGATTGTACGCCGCTAACTGTTCAATTTACGTCGGCAATTACCGCGAATTCAGTTGGCCCACTGACTACCATTTGGGATTTTGGAGATGGAAATACAGGAACGGGAACTACGGCAAGTCACACTTATTACACTCCGGGAACCTACCCTGTAAAGCTATCCGTAACTAATGGGGCGGGTTGTGGCCCAAGATTCAGTCCAACAGTTTCCGTTACAGCATTTCCAATTCCGACTGCGAGCTTTTCAGCAAGCAGACGCGCTTTTTGCGATTCTACAAATGCAGTTGATACTTTTATCAGCTCGAGTTTTGGTGGCACCAAACCCTATAGAAGCCTTAGTTGGAATTTTGGAGATGGCGGCACCGGCTCGGGCGATACTGTGGTTCATCGCTACCTAACTGGCGGAGCCTTTAGTGTTTCCCTCACTGTAACGGATGCACATGGCTGTTATGATATCCACACCAGCCAAGCCTACATCACGGTTAATACTGCCAAGCCTACATTTTCCGGAAATACGACTATCTGCTTAAGTGACCTTGCTAATTACACCAATACTACTTCCGGTTCGAGTAATACTTCCTGGGATTTTGGCGACGGTTATACGGTAAGCAATTCGGCAAGTGCCACCCATTTCTACACTACCGCCGGAACCTATACCATGTCGATGACTACGTCAATTGGAGGTTGCCCAAAAACGGTATCCAAAACGGTTATCGTAAACGCTAATCCGACTGCGAATTTCACTTATCTGCCCGCAGTTCCATGCCCTGCACCTGTCACCGTTACGTTTACAGGTACTAGTTCTATCAGCGGGAGCACCTTTACTTGGAAAGATAAAAATAATGTGACGCTTTATACTGGTGCTACTTATCCCAAATATTATACAACAAATATTCAGGATGAAATGACCTTAATCGTGACCTCTCCTGCTCCTGCCAATTGTCCGGGAACTTTCACTGACCCTAATATCTTGATACGAGGGATGTACCTTGTCATTAATCCAAGTGCAACCTTAAGCCCACCCTTAGGCCTTTGTGTGAATGAAGGGACTGCTTTCACAGTTGATGTGTTTGCGACACTGCCAGGCCCACCTCCTCCTTTATATCCGCTCCCCACTACTTCTTGGCTTTGGGATTTTGGAGATGGCAGCGCAACAACAACCATTTCTTCTCCTGGCCACACCTATACAACAGTAGGTGACTATAATATAAAATGTGTCATCATCACCTCGAATGGCTGTACGGATTCGCAAACAATTGCTGTCCACGCGGATACCAAAGTGCCGCCAAGTTTCTATGCCACACCCCTTGCCGCTTGTACCCACGTTCCCATCACCTTTTACAATACCACAGTAACCTCCATTCCCGGCATTATTTATACTTGGGCACTGCAAGACTCTTCCTTTTCAACACCGAACACAGGTCCGCCATTTACTTATGGCTTTCCAACTGTTGGCGCGCATGACATCACCTTGTTTACCAACCACAATGGCTGTGTTGATTTCGATAAAAAGCAAACCTATATAGATATTCATCCGCCGAAGGCAAAATATACTTATCAAATAGATTGTTCGCCTTCACTGAAAGTAAACTTTACCAATGGCAGCATAGGCGCAAGTTCACAATCTTGGAACTTTGGCGATGGCTCTGCAGCTTCCACGCTTTCAAGCCCTGCTCATACCTATGCTGCTTCAGGAAAGTATTACATCACGTTATCAGTAGTAAATAGCACCTATGGCTGTACGGATTCTTACTTGGACTCAGTAAATATTGTAACGACTCCTCTTGATTTCCAAGCTTCAAAAACTAAAGTTTGTTTCGGCGACACGCTTGCTTTCACTACTAATTTTATGAGGCCGGGCACTACGTATTTTAGTTGGTTGATAGATACAAATGCGGCTACTCCCATTTCTCAAGACAATTATTTAGTTTACAAATTTCCCACTAAGGGCAAGCATG
Organism: Chitinophagaceae bacterium; assembly: GCA_039935335.1. GTDB lineage: Bacteria > Bacteroidota > Bacteroidia > Chitinophagales > Chitinophagaceae > UBA1952. Next base: position 1,410 of record JBDTKK010000409.1, on the reverse strand, counting down.
ATGTTGCTCTAATTGCCCAATCCGGCCTTAATTGCATTGACACTGTTTGGAAAAGAGGCTATATTAATGTTTCGCAACCTGAAGTTCATTTCTATGCTAATCCTCACCAAGGCTGCATACCTTTCAAAGCAACTTTTATCGATACCAGCGTACACGTTCCCGGTGTAAAAGCTTCTACGCAAACTTGGACTTTTGATGGTGTTAATGGTGCGAGTGGAATTTTGCCGACAGATACCTTTACCTACTATGTTCCCGGAGATTATACCGTAAAACTTGTAGTAACGGATGACCAAAATTGCTCGAATTCTCTGGAGCGCTTCCAATACATCGCGGCCAACAAGCCGGAAGCTATTTTCTATACAAATGACACAATAGTTTGTCGCGGTGTGCCGGTAAACGTTACATCGTTAAGTTTGGGAAAGGGCATCAAGCATTTATGGGATTTTGGAGATGGAACGCCCAAGGATACTGGCTTTCACCCAATTCATCGATATGCAACTACAGGAAACTTTTCAATTACCCTCACCGTTACGGACACCATTGGGTGTACCAACACTTTGGTTAAAGCAAATTACGTATTAGTCACTGCACCGGCGGCATCCTTCACCCAATCCGCTTCCCTGGCTATTTGCCCTCCACTCATCATCCAGTTTACCAACAAATCCCTCCGCGCTGATTCTTCGTCCTGGTTTTTTGATAATGGCAGTGGGCCGGTGTCCGTTACCAGTCCGATTTCCACATTTTCAACGCCTCAACTCTACAACATTCGGTTGATTGTTTATGATATCAACCGATGTCCTGATACTGCCACTTCTGTCGTAAGGGTTTTAGGCTATAATGGTGCGTTCACGTATAGTCCGCTAAAAGGTTGTGCGCCGATGGTGGTCAATTTCCAGCCTCCAGCTAATGGCATTCCAAAAATAATCTGGGATTTCAATGATGGTGTCACCCAAACGACCAACGGAACGGGTACCACGCACGTTTATACTGGCACAGGGGTTTATTTGCCCAATGTAATCTTTAGCGATGGTTTTGCGTGTAAAGCCTCGAGCATCGGAGTCGATAGTATTTATGTGGACAAAGTGACTGCAGACTTCTCCTGGTCAACACCTTGTGTAGGTACTCCTTTCGCATTTTCCGACCATTCCAGCGCAGTATTTGACCCGGCAAATTCTTGGTTATGGCATTTTAGCGGGACGGATACGGCACATGGCCCCAACCCGAGTTATACCTACGGTACTTCCGGAAATCATAGCGTAACACTCGTGGCTTCCAATGCAACCGGTTGTAAGGATACTATTACCAAACAAGTACTCATCAATCCACTGCCCAATATCCAAACTTCGCCCGATAAAGGTCTTTGTCCCGGCGATTCTACTCTCCTCACAGTTACCGGTGGCAAGACATATA
>JBDTKK010000408.1:0-3789 GCA_039935335.1 Chitinophagaceae bacterium | reverse complement strand
CACCACAAGTTGCGGTAAAGATTTCCCCTCGCGAAGCAAACGACTATATCTTCTATACACCACTTCTGCCATTGATGCAAAATCGTCAATTCCTTGTACCGTTTTTACATGATAGTGCCGGTATTCTTTGTTCGCCGCAAGCCCATTTCTAAAAACAACCATTGCAGAAACAGGGTAGGAACCTTGAAAATTGGAGTTGTCAAAACACTCAATATGCGTAGGTAAATCGGGTAGAGAAAGCGCCTCTTGTAATTGAGTTAGCACTTCCTCGTGAACGGCCTGTTTGGTGGCTTCGCCAATGAGCAGTCGGTTTCTTTTCAATAAATCTGAACGGAAGATTTCAGCATTCTTTAGACTTAAATCCAACAATTTCTTTTTGTCGCCTGCGCGTGGAATAGTCAGCTTCAAATCAGATTCCGCAAGGTCTATTTCAAAGGCCACAACCACTTCCTTTGACTGACTACTATAAGTCTCGCGAAACCGTGCCACTGCAAGTGATAGCACTTCTCTCTCTTCTTCTTCGAGCTTGCATTTTATGTCCATCGTGCGGGCATAAATAATCGCTCCATTGGCCACCATCATGTAGTTGACAAAAGCATGTTCTTCTTCAATGATTATAGTGGCTACATCGATGTTTCCTAAGTGCGGATTCACGACTGTGCTTTTACTCTGAAAGCTTTGTAACGATTCAATTTTTTGTCGAAGTAGTTCCGCCTTTTCGAAGTGCATATTGCCGGCGAGTTCTTGCATCTGCTCTTTCAATGCACGTAAAACCTCAGCAATGTTTCCTTTTAGGATGTGCCTGATGTGTTGTAAGCCTTCACGATAATCTTCTTCCGTCTGCAAGCCTTCGCAAGGTCCTTTGCAATTGCCCAAATGATACTCAAGGCATACTTTGTATTTGCGTTTCGCAATTTGGCTAGGCGCAAGATTCAGGTTGCAATTGCGCAGCGGAATGCTTTGCCGTACAATTTCTAAAAGCTCCCTTACCTGAAAAATGCTAGTGAAAGGGCCGATATATTCAGAGCCATCGCGAATCACTTTTCGAGTAAAAAACAGTCTTGGAAAGTGTTCTTTCTTGATAACGATGTAGGGATAAGTTTTGTCGTCTTTTAGATCAATATTGAAGCGCGGCTGATAGTGCTTAATGAGCGAATTTTCTAAAAGAAAGGCATCATGTTCCGAGTCGGTCACGGTAAACTCAATGTGCTCAATAAGCGTCACCAATTTCTTGGTCTTGTAGTTGTCCAAATTCTTGTTGAAGTAAGACGAAACCCGCTTGCGCAAATCTTTAGCTTTGCCTACATAAAGCAATTCTCCTCCGTCATCAAAATATTTGTAACAGCCCGGCTGGTGCGGGATTGAGCCGGATATCTCGCGAAACTTTTCCTTAATCATACTGTTTCATCTCCCTACTGAATTATGGTGCTTTCCGCTTGGGGAAATCTAAATTCTACTAGGAGATTTTTTGATTTCCCAACGAAGTATCCTTCATCTTCCTGAATCTGAATAATCTTATACGGAATGTAAAGGAGCTTCTTGCTGGTATTGGTCCAGAAATTACGCTTCGCCGTTTCGATATAAATGCTCATAATCTTGTTGGTGAAAGGGTCGATGTGAATTTGGAGCGTTCGGGTAAAAAGCTTCGGATTTTTTGCGGTATAAACGAAGTCGTGCGTGCCGGAAGTTTCATCGTCAAACTGACTAAAGGAATATTGGCCGATATACTTTCGTTCGGCGATATCGCTCTCATTAAACGCATCAAAAACTGGTGCCCAATTGGCGGTCAGGAAGTTTGTAAGTGAGCTATCCTTTTCACCGTTCAAAACACTCACTCGCGTAAGGCTGATAGGTTGGCCGCTGTTGAGGATAATTTGGTCTCTCACAAAATCTTTGATGGAGAAATACGAGCTGTCGGCCGGTAACGGACGATTGTCAACCTTATTAAACTTGCAGGAACTAGCAAAAATGGCGAAGCCGCACAACAAGAGAATAAGTTGGCCAACAGGCTTTAAAATCATTGCCCGAAGGTATTGAAAGAGGTAATTTCTTGGGGGGGAGAAATCCTTAATGGTAGCAATTGAAAAAGCTAATTCATTTGCGGATTGATAGGAATATTAACGAGATAGCCAAACTCCGATCCTAAAGTGGCAATCGCTGCCCTCCAAAGTTCGTCCGGCACCGTATCAAATATCAACTCTGATGTCGCATTGGCCACCACCCAAGAGCCTTCTTCCATTTCCTTTGCAAGCTGACCCTCGCCCCAGCCGGAATAACCCGCAAACAGCCGCAAATCCTGCGGACGAAAGTTGGGGTCAGTGATGGCATTTTGCAAGGCATCATAATTCCCACCCCAATAGACACCTTCTACAATTTCGGTGCCTCCAAATATTGCGGGCATCCTATGCAGCATATGCAACGTATCCAACTGTACCGGACCTCCTTGATAGACCTGCAATTCTGGCGTAACCAGCTCTGGGAGCAGGTCTCCAAGCACTTTTTGGGTGCGTCTATTCAACAAAAAGCCAACTGTGCCTTCTTTGCTGTGCTCACAAATTATGATGACGCTGCGCGAAAAATTGGGGTCGTCGAGCATCGGCGCGGCAATCAACAATTTGCCAATTGCTGGTGGAATGCCACTTTGTTTGCTGGGATTTAGAAAGTCCATAAGGGTTGTAAATATTGCTCTAAAAATGCGAAGAAAAATTCATGCCGTAAGGTTAAGTTTCGGTAATCTTCAAACGCATTCAGGGTAAATTGCAGCCTTGCCTGCTAATTCTTCTTCCTTCTTAAAAAGTATGCGTTAAGTGTACTGTCAATATTATCTGCTTGAATACTTACAATGCGCTTTATTTGCCTGTCCGAAGTTTCCAAAATAGCTACATTCTGAGTGTTCAAATTCAATTGTTCCAGCTCTGCGTTCGAGTCCACCAAGATTTCGTAAGTCGACTTAATGGGCAATTGACCAATCTGGCTTTCGTTACAAATCAGCGTAACGTTTGGAAACTGATTCGCAAGTAGAAAGTTGAAAGTATGCACGCCACAGCCAAGACACCCCACATTTTTGGGAAAGCTTACATAGGTGTGTTCCGCTTCGGGAATCTCTTTTTGGTATGTCCGTTCAAGGTAATCGGAAAAAATCTTGGTTTGCTTGTTGGGCTGCTTACAAGCTGAAAGGCTAATGACTATTATTACGCTGAGTAAAGTCGTAAATTTCATAATTGATGTTTGAATTGATTGGTTTGTGCATTAAATAAAGCCCTTTTGGGCCAACAAAACTATAGACTCCTAAGCCCCAAAAAACACCCTCTGGTATATCAATGTGTTTTAGTTTTTTAAAATTGGAATCTAAAACGGTAATTCTCAAAGGGAAATCGTAAGGGTCGTTTACTCTAGTGCCATCTTCACTTAAATAAGGACGTTCAGGCTTTGTTCCTAAATAATAAACCTTTCTATACTCATCGTAGAGGAATAGGTAAACGTGCGACGAGGTGATAAAGTTTCTGATTATGTAATTGATATTCATTGTGCTGTCATGGTTCATAAGAATAGGGTGGTAGTTTTTATCAAGTTGACCAATTGAAGCAACATTCTGTCTTTCCTTCGTTTCCATATTGTAAACACTAATACTATCGCCGTCCTCAAAAAGATAGACAATTTTGTTTCCCGAAATCGCAGTTAAAGGGCCATGTGAGTGATGGTATTTTTGCTGAAAGCTTGCGGGGAAATATGAAACAGTATCAGTTATATGTAACGAGTCGCCAACAATTGAAAACAAACCCATGCTCG
>JBDTKK010000407.1:0-5223 GCA_039935335.1 Chitinophagaceae bacterium | reverse complement strand
GTGATTTATCAAGCCCGAGCCCTATTGCGCTTGCTAAGCAATGATATTGTAGTTTACGAAGACGACTGCACAGATGGTGCAGGAGAATATAGCCGTGGGCCGCAGGAGCAGCATAACGAGCGAATCATCAAGGATGCTTTGGGACAAGGATATATTGTTATGCCCAACCCTACGACTGGCAACATTCAATTAAAACAGTTGGTGACAGATAAAGAAAGGGTGGATATTAAGATTTACAACAGTTTTGGTGCGGTTGTTTGGGAGGGCTATAAATATTTTAGCAATAAGCAATCATCACTCCAGCTATCGTTCTTGATTCCAGGACTGTATAATTTGATGCTAACTGACTCAAAAGGCTTTAAAACCAGTATTCATCTCACTAAACTATAAGGCATGAGAGTTTTTCTGGTATTTCTCCTCACAGCACTAAACTATTCTGCCGTAGGACAGGTGAATCTTGTGCCCAATGGGGATTTTGAAACCCTATCTCGTTGCCCTGAAATTCAGGATCAAATTGATGCGGCGGTAGGTTGGGGCAGCATCTATGTACAACCTCTTAACATTTCTTGCCTGCCTGACTATTGCCATACTTGCAACAATAATATACCACAATCAACTTTAAAAGTCCCTTTAAGTCGCGCCTTTTACCAAAATCCACATAGTGGAAATGGTATGGTGCAAATGGCAATGTACTGGGAAGGACTTCACGGTGGCCTCAGTCAATACCACGATTATTTGCAAGCAAAGCTAACCGCGAAACTAAAGGCTGGGAAAAGATATTGTGTGTCCTATTATGTAAATCTTGAGGAAGGTTCAACGTATGCGGTGAATGAAATTGATGCCTATTTTGACAACGGAACTATTGATACCTCTAAGAACTGTGAATTTCCACATATACCATCCGCACCACAAATACGCAGTGGTAACACAGTTTATGCAGATACCATGAAATGGGTGAAGATAGAAGGTTCGTTTATAGCTGTCGGAACTGAAACGCATATTACCATTGGCAATTTTTACACCGATGCTCAAACAGTAATTGCAAAACAGCCGCATAATGCTTACACTGATAACTTTGGTGCTGTAGTAGCTGCCTACCTCATCGACGACATCTCCGTAGTAGAAAGCACCACCCTTGCCGATGCCGGCCCCAATACCCATGTTGGCGCGGGAGATAGCGTGTATATCGGGCGGCCTATGGCTTCGGCTATTTGGTGCGATTGGCGGGTGCTGGGAAGTAATACTATTATTGGGCAAGGGCCGGGCATCAAAGTAAAACCAAGCGTCGCCACCAGTTATGTGGTTACTCAAAACCTTTGTGGCAACATTACTACAGATACCGTGCGGGTAGCTGTATGGCCAGCGGGAGTAAACAGTGTAAATGGCAAAGAGCAAGTGTATTGGCTCAGTCCTAACCCTGTCCTGCAAACTTTGCATTTGTCGCAGAAAGTAAAAGATGAACGGGCGGTATGGGTGTCAGTTTATGAGGCAACGGGCAAACGGGTGTATTCAGGAAATTTACAATTTGCAGACAGCAAAGCGGTGGTGGATGTGAGCCAGCTTGCGGCGGGGTTTTACTTCGTGGAGCTAAAAGATGGGAGCGGGAATAGGTTTAGGTTGAAGATGGTCAAAAAATAAGAAAGTATGCAGGAAGGTTTACAATTACAAGGTTCAGGCACAAGCAGGCCAACGCTGCTAGGCTTACGCGCCATGCTTGCGCCAGCGGCGAAGTTTGACAAGCAGATGAAATACGCCAACAAGCGCGGCCTACCCTATATTATCATTGCCGGAGAAAAGGAAATGGCGGAAGGGAAATTAAGTTTGAAAAATATGGGGACAGGGGTGCAGGAGACGATGGGATTAGCCGAGGTGGTGGGGGAACTGAAAAAGAAAAACGCACCCGCTGTGGTGACTAGGAAACTTATGCCTAGGCCGAATTCTTTAAAAAATAAAGATTCTAAAGAGAAACTTAGTCGGGAGACGGGGCAACAGCTGGAAGACTTACAAGGGCAAAATAGCTAATTTTGTTGTAGCCCATAGACAATGCAGCAGCGGAAAGACCATAAAGGAAAAAATAAAATGAACCAAGAAGACAAAAACGAAATTTTATCTTTAAGCAAAGACCTTGGAGAAGCCGCAATTGACAGCGTCCTAGAAGACGGAATATTTAAGGACATTCCAATTATTGGCATAGGCATATCGGTTATTAAGTTAATCAACTCAGCTTCTGATAGGATTCTATTGTCTAAAATAATCCACTTCATTAATGACTTGAACCTGAAGAATCAAGATGAGATTGATGAATTTAAGGAAAACTATTTTAAGAATCACGACTATAAAAAAATCGGCTCCAAAATATTGTTGATTCTAGAAAGGGCTGACAATCTAACTAAAATAGAATGGTTAGCTAAAAGTTTGAGACTTTTTGTCGATAATACTATCGATAAAAACCAATTCCTTAGAATTTCTTCAATAATAAATTCAGCATATACTGAAGATGTTGAGCATTTAACGGTTTTTGACCAAAGAAGCGAAATCACTTCTACTAATGATTTAATTCAGTCTTACATATTAGACCATCTATTTTCCGTAGGGCTGCTTGAAAGTCATGGATTTGATGGTGGAAATGTAGCAGGATTAAATTCTGGGACAATTTATGCTTTAAATAAATTTGGTGAGTTAATGAAAGACAAAATAGTTAAGACGGAATGATAGCATAAGTAAATTTGCATTCCCGGTTTCCCGTAGGCACTTTCTTGCACCGTTAAGCGAAGGCCCCGTTGACCGTAGGCTAAACGTCCCAACGGTTCGTCCAAGGTTTCTGCCTTGCCGCTTTATTTTGTAGCACAGTTCTGCGGGCGTATTTTTGGATTGTTCGTTGCAGGTCGGAGACCGTGCAGCAGCGAGATACCAACAACGGCAAAAATTTTGGAAATGAAGAAGAGCGCTATGCCCTAAAATCCTCCAACAACTGCGCGCAGCGGGCATTTCAGCAGAAATCTATCCTGAAGCAGCCAAGTTCGACAAGCAAATGAAATACGCCAATAAGCGCGGCCTACCCTATATCATCATTGCCGGCGAAAAGGAAATGGCAGAGGGGAAATTGAGTTTGAAAAATATGGGGACAGGAGTGCAGAAGACGATGGGGATAGAGGAGGTGGGGGAAATTAAAAATCGCAAGAAGCTAATGTAGATTTACGGGGAAGATTCTTTGGGTATAAAGACTCAAACTGTCAATTTAATTACAGGTCGGATAGCGTCCACGGGTGGCAATGGCCACAACATAAAACACGTAGCAAGCAATCAAAATGTTAAAGTATCTTTATAGCTATTAAACTCATTGAAATTATTCAGCAGACTACTAACAAATGAACAACATTGAACCAGCAAATTCTAGCAAATCAAGAGCCTTAATTTTAAAGAAAGTAGGGGCAAACCTCAAATTAATTAGAGAGGATAAAAAGATAGAAGTCAAGCAAATTGCGGCTTGGCTTGACCTTTCTCAACAAGCCTATCTAAATATGGAGAATGGCAAAACTGATTTCAGTCTGACTCGAATTGTTGACTTGGTTAATCATCTAGGGATAGATTTGGACGAGCTCCTTGGAATCCAAAGCAAAAGTATTTTCTTCCATACTGATGAAAATACTGTAAAACTACCACACGATACAAAAAGCAACCTGAACAAGAAGCTCAAAGCAGATGAAATTCCTAGAGTATTGCAGGAAAAGCTTGCTTTCTTGCAGGCTCAGATTGACCAATTGACTACGATGATGCAGTAGATTCTGGCTGCTATATATTTACAGCCAAAAAAACAAACAATGTGCATCAGCATTTCCAATAGGAAAAAGGCGACTGAAAAAATCAGCCGCCTTTTTTGAAGAATCAAAGTTAAGGTTTGACACCTCTCTAAGTTAAGGCATTGACCTACACGACAGTAACCTTCTACTGCTTTGCAAATTGATAGTCTGAATCAACAAAAGTATAGCGGTAAGTTGCTTCTCTTAAATGCTTATTGATATCCTTATAAGTGTAGTCATAGCTCAAGTAGTTGAAAATATTTCTGGTGGAATTATATAAAACATACTTTCGAGCTAAAGTTGTCGGAAGATTCCCGTAGTGCGAGACTATATATGTATTATCAAAAATTATTAAGCCGGAGTCATCTCCATTATTACTAAAATAGTTTGAGAAAAAGCCACCTTGGTTTTGAATACCACGATCACTCCCTTCAGCTATCAGCAATGTTTGATTAGGAATCAATTTAAGTGTATCCATAGATAACACGACCCCATTTTTAAATGGAAGCACGACAATACCGTAGTCAGTTGCATTCTCTAAATATGCACGATAAATAGTAGAGTCTTCTTTAAAGCAAGAAACCAGAAATATTAATGGCAATAAGTGGATTAAATTTCTCATATTAATACGTGTACGAAAAAGGCGACTGAAAAAATCAGCCGCCTTTTTTGAAGAATTATGCTTAGGGTTTGACCCCTTTGTACATTTATAGTTCCTCTTTATCGATAATATCTTTCTACTGCTTTGCAAATTGATAGTCTGAATCAACAAAAGTGTAGCGGTATGTTGCTTCCCTTAGGTGTTTATTGATATCCTTATAAGTGTAGTCATAGCTCGAACCGTTCAAAATGTTCCTAAGAGATTCAAACTTTAAGTATTTTGCTGAAGTAGCGGTAGGCAAATTGACGTAATGAGATACGCTCAAAATAGCGTCAAACACAACAATTACAGAATCATCGCTTCCTATACTCAAATATTTTGAATGGAATCCACCATGATTTTTAATACCACGCTCACTTCCTTCAGCAATCACAATTTCCTGTTCTGGAACCAGTCGAATAGTGTCAGTAGGTAATACACGACCATTCTTATGTGGCAGAACTAATATTGAATGGGAGGTGGCATTTTTTAGGTAGGCACGATATGAAGTAGCATCTTCCTTAATGCAGGATGCCAAGAATACTATAAGCCATAGAAATAATAATTTTTTCATTCACGATATATTAATAAAATGACATTAGTAAATCGATATCATCATCTGTTACTCCTATTGGTTTACTGTTCTTCATGGCCGTTTTACACGTAGCTAGATTGACAGACCACCTGATAATCTGATTTTCTACCAGGGCAATTGCCCATGCAGCACAAAATTGATTTACTAAAAATTATTTCAAGCAAGTTTCACTTGTTTCATTTCTAGTT
>JBDTKK010000406.1:0-9885 GCA_039935335.1 Chitinophagaceae bacterium | reverse complement strand
AAATTGGCACACTACACTTGGCCGCTGTGGCTGTATGTGAGCCTCACTGGCCCGATAGTCTATCTAATGATTTCACCTTACTATAGTTAGTTTTAGAAGATTTTCTTGATCTTCTTTTCCCTACTTTTACATCATGAAGCGCTTATTTCTCCTCTTCGTTCTGGGTATTCTACTATTGCCGGCTGATGTGTTTGCGCAAGGTTGCTCCTTGTGTACAAAAACAGCCTCCGAACTAGACCCGAGTAGCGCCAGTGGTCTGAATAATGGCATTCTATATCTTGCGTTCCTTCCGATGACTATTCTTGGAACAGTTGGCTATTTGTGGTGGAAAAGTGGCCGCCAAAATCCTTCTTAATCGGAGTTTCCGATTTTGTTTTTATAAAGAAAAACGCCGCTTCCTCGTTCAGAGAAGCGGCGTTGGTTTTTGGAAAGAATTTGTTCAGTGTTTATGCCACTTCTTTTTTGTCCAGGAACTCCAGTTCGTTTACTACAATGTCCGTCGTGTAGCGCTTTTGTCCCTCCTTATCAAGATACTCGCCGTACTTCAATCGGCCTTCTATCATTACCTGACTGCCTTTTTTTAGGTATTGCCCGATTACTTCAGCAGTCTTCCCAAAAGCAGTTACACGATGCCATTGAGTGTCGGTTTGCTTTTCGCCTCTAGCGTCTTTCCAAACATCGCTGGTGGCAATGTTCATTTTCGTAACGACCGTTCCGTTGGCCAAGGTCTTCATTTCAGGGTCTTGACCGAGATTGCCGATGAGCTGTACTTTGTTTCTTAAGCTATTCATGATTGTTTGTTTTTTTGTTTGAAAGATTGTTTTGAATTGTTGGGTTTATTTGGGGCTGGATTAGGCTACCTTTTTTGCATCAAGGAATTCCAGTTCGTTCACTACAATGTCCGTGGCGTAGCGTTTTTGACCTTCTTTGTCCATGTATTCATCGTACTTAATGCGGCCGCTAATCATCACCTTGCTGCCTTTCTTTAGGTATAGTCCAGCAATCTCAGCGGTCTTGCCAAACGCAGTCACACGATGCCATTGAGTGTCGGTTTGCTTTTCGCCTCTAGCGTCTTTCCAAACATCGCTGGTGGCAATGTTCATTTTCGTAACGATCGTTCCGTTGGGTAGAGTTTTCATTTCAGGGTCTTGGCCGAGATTGCCGATGAGCTGTACTTTGTTTCTTAAGCTATTCATGATTGTTGTGTTTTTTGTTTGAAAGATTGTTTTGAATTATTGGGTTTGTTTGGGGCTGGATTAGGCTACCTTTTTTGCATCAAGGAATTCCAGTTCGTTCACTACAATGTCCGTGGCGTAGCGTTTTTTACCTTCTTTGTCCATGTATTCATCGTACTTAATGCGGCCGCTAATCATCACCTTGCTGCCTTTCTTTAGGTATTGCCCAGCAATCTCAGCGGTCTTTCCCCACACAGTCACATTATGCCATTGGGTGTCTGTTTGTTTTTCGCCTCTTGCGTCTTTATAAGTTTCGCTGGTGGCGATGCGCAGTTTGGTGACTACGTTGCCGTTAGCGAGTGTTTTCATTTCAGGGTCTTGGCCGAGATTGCCGATGAGCTGTACTTTGTTTCTTAAGCTATTCATGATTATTGTGTTTTTTGTTTGAAAGATTGTTTTGTGTTGTTGGGTTTGTTTGGGGCTGGATTAGGCGACTGCTTTTTTGTCGAGAAACACCACGTCGGATGCTATGATTTCGGTGAAGTAGCGTTTCTGCCCTTCTTTATCGGTGTATTCTTGGTAGCTGATTCTTCCTTCTACCATCACCTGACTGCCCTTGCTCAAATACCTGTTTACGATATCCGCAGGCTTGCCCCAGATAGTGACGTTATGCCATTGGGTGTCGGTTTGCTTTTCCCCTTTTGCGTCTTTGTAAGTATCGCTGGTGGCGATGCGCATTTTGGTAAGAGAAACGCCTGTGGGCAAGGTTTTCATTTCTGGGTCATTGCCGAGGCGGCCAATGAGTTGTACTTTGTTCTTAAGATTGTTCATTACTTTTTTGTTTTTTGTGCGTTAAGCACTTTTTGTTTAAAATTTGTGTTGTTTTAATTCCGTTCACTTGTTTCGTCTTCCGGGTTCGTGTCTTGATTTTTTCTTAATCGCTTGGGAGGTTCAGGTAATGATCGCCAATCGGCTTTTCGTTTAGTAATAATTTCGGAGGCAAAGATGTGGCTGCCCTGAAACGATACTCGGTTTTTAGTCATTTATGAGCGAATGAAAGTGTTTGTAACCGTTTACACGCGGAAAATGCGCGTAGAATTACCCGCAGGAGGCAGGGCAGCATTTCTTCGCCTTCGGCAAATGCAGATGGGAAATAGGTTGATGAATGTTTTCCTTTTTTGGTTAACAAAAATTGGGATTGGGAAGCAGGAGGGATTACATTTGTTGTAAGTCGGAGGGCAGGAAACGGTGGGAAGAATAAACTACCTTTAAGAATATCTAACAACATCAAAATTCCATACAGAAGATGAGAATACTACTTTTTGGATTGATTATTGCTTGCTGTCTTTTCTCTTGCAAAAAAGAAAATTCGCCTAAAGTTGTTGCCGCGCAAAAGGAACTTCCATTTGACATTTTACCGACCGACAGCGCATCTTGGCATCTCGAACTAATCGGAAGTTATTATGGCGACTCAAGTGGCTATCATTTTGACCCTAGCTACCATTTTCATGTATATACTACAGTTGATGGCCACGATACCTTCATAAAAGGAAACCAATACTTTGTCTATCGTTCTTTAATTAGTGGAGACCGAAAGGGCATTACGCTAGGGTTACCCTTTAAATCGACAGAAATTTACCTGAGGAAGGACACTTCGAATAATCTAGTCTTCGAATACGAATATGGTATGACTTCCGAAAAGGTGAAATTTGGCTTTCCAATACTAAGTGCTGGTGAAATTGCACATTCTGGGTCATGGTCTGGCATAATTCAGCAACCTGACACTATGATACTTGGCGGTGAAAAGTTTCAATACTGTATGGTGAAGTTAGACGGCAGTTATGAGTTGATGTTCTATTATGGTATGGGTTTAGGAACGCAGGCCGGGCTAGTCACAGCAGACGTCCCTTATGGGGGCGATGGATCGCTTACAAAAAGCCTAACCTTTCGTAATAAAAATGATTCCGTCCATTTCGAATATCCGTGAAAATGGTTTCGCCCTAATTGGTCTTACCGCCGTTGCACGGTCTCCGACCTGCAACGAAAAGTATAGGATTTCAACCATATAGAAATAAGGGCAAAAAATTGTCCACCCAGCCAATTTGGTGGTTCTACCCCAAACCACTCGTCATTTGCCCTGTCACCACCCTGGTGCTACCCCAAACCACTAGTCATTTGCCCTTTCACCACCCTGGTGCTACCCCAAACCACTTGTCATTTGCCCTGTCACCACCCTGATGCTACCCCCAATCGCTCGTCATTTGCGCTGTCACCACCCTGGTGCTACCCCCAATCGCTCGTCATTTGCCCTGTCACCACCCCGGTTCTACCCCAAACCGCTTGTCATTTGCCACAGCGTCTGGAAATTCTACCCCAAACCACTTGTCATTTGCCACAGCGTTTGGAAATTCTACCGCAAACCACTGGTCATTTGCCACAGCATTTGGAAATTCTACGCCAAACCATTCGTGGTTTGCCACGGCAACACCCTGTTGCTGCCTTCAAATATCTACCATACCTGCGTCCCTACGGGACTTTGTAGCATAACCTCAATCGTTGCTACCAAACCTTCGTCCCTACGGGACTTTGCCGAAGCCGTGTTCTGACATTGGCTTGTTTTTTATTGCAACGGCAAAATCTGCTGGAGTCTGCGGGGACTTATAGTGTGTCGGTGGCGGGGTAGGCGGGAGCGTCTTTGTGTGGAGGCTCCCGCTCCCGTTCCGTCATTGCGAGGAACGAAGCAATCTCACATGCTACGTGCTTATTAATCGTGAGATTGCTTTGTCGGTCGCAAAGCCTCCCTCCTCGCAATGACGGTCGGGAAATTGCAAAAAGGTCATTAATCGGGTTGAATGAGCTTTTTTATTATCCTTTTATTTTTAAAAAAGCAAAGAATATCAGTCACTTCATTGCTAAAAGCTTCGTCAGGATTATTTATCTTGGCCCCATGCCTGAAGAAACCCGCCCCTGCCTGCAATGCGGCAAAGCCGTGAAAGGCCGTATAGACAAGAAGTTCTGCGATGATTATTGTCGTAATGCCTACAACAATCGCCAGAATGCCGATACCAATAATTATGTCCGCAACATCAATAATGCCCTTCGTAAAAATCGGCGGATTTTGGAAGGAATTATCCGACCAAATGAAGAAATGGGCAAATGCCCGAGGCAAAAATTAGCCGAACTGGGCTTTGATTTTCGCTATCATACCCATCAATATCTCAACAAAAAAGGGCAGACTTACAACTTTGTCTATGAGCTTGGCTATCTCGCTTTGGAAGGCGATTGGGTGTTGGTGGTGAAGCGGAATAGTGAAAAGGACGCCTAAGGAGGGCAGTTCCCGCTACAACGAAAAGACCTTGACTAGTACAGCCTATTGATGGGCATTGAAAAGGCGCAGAGAATACCCCGCATTGGGTATAGCATTGCCATTTCGCAGAGATACTTTTACAAAAATCAACAGCCACATGAGAAAACTATTCTTAAGCATCCTTGCCATCGCCTTAATCCAGACCGCGCAGGCACAAAAGATAAAATGGGAAAGCGGCGACCTGGATGTACTGAAAGGTCAAACAGAAGTAGGTGTAGTCATTAACTATCCTAAAGACCTGCAAGTGTCCGGCACCGCTGAAGCGGAATTTCTGGAGGAGCGCCGGAAGACCGACAACGAAGAAAAGGCTGCCAGCGGCGATTTGTATGTAGAAAACTGGAACAAGGCAAAAGAAACCAAGTACATCGCCAGCTTTTGCGACCATTTCACGAAGGCAAGCAAAGAGAATA
Source organism: Chitinophagaceae bacterium (assembly GCA_039935335.1). GTDB lineage: Bacteria > Bacteroidota > Bacteroidia > Chitinophagales > Chitinophagaceae > UBA1952. The sequence goes on along the minus strand of JBDTKK010000406.1, from coordinate 4,933 downwards.
TAAAAGCAACTGCCGGTCGGGGAACTGCGAAATACGTCATCGTGCTAACACCATCCAATATAGATTTAGGAAAAGGAAAGTTTTTCGGTACAAAACCCGCCTTGGTGGATTTTGATATTCGCATCGAGAACAACACTAACCCCGCGGAAGTAGCAGCTCATGGCACTGTTGAAAAGGTGAAAGGCGAATCAACAGCCCCCAAAGGCAGCAGATGGATACCAGGCGGCGTTGGTACGGTAATGGACGTATCGGCCCGGTCTAAAAACTTTGATGCGACCAACAGAGTATCGGAGAGTTTTGAACTACTGGCGGTAGTAATGGGTAAAAAAATGCGCTAGTCGTTTTTGATAGTTTGAAGGCCTCTGTTCTTTTTTGGGACAGAGGCTTTCTTTTTGTGCTCCACGCCACGAGAGATTGCGAAATGGAAAAGATTGGAAGGAGACAGTATTTTCTGGACGTGTGCAGATACGCACCGGGCGGAAGTAGTCCTCAAAGGAGCATTATCTTAATGCCCTAGCTGCGAAAAAAGAAAAAATAGAAGTGCGACTAAAATCAACCCTAAAATGATGGTGATTAGACATCCTGTCCTAATAACACCTCCAAAGCTCTTAGCCCCAAACAAGGCACCTAAGACAACGACCACAATGATAAGTGTTAACATAGGAGCTATGCAATCAAAAGAAGTTTGGTCAAGTGTTTAACCCAAATTAATCCCCGCCGGCTTAACGCAGATCTAAAAAAGCAAGCTACCCCACCAACTTCTCCAACGCTTCATCATAAGCCTTCTCCCACTCACTCAAAAACCCCCAGCCTTCCTCATCAATTATCAATTCCGCAGTAGGCGCTACTCTACCAAGTAAAATGAACGGCACGCCAATCTCCGCTTCAAACAAAGCTTTCAAATCAGGGTTCACACTCACCACGACGCGGCTTTGAGCTTCGCCAAAAAGAAAGGCATCCTTCCGGATTTTTGCATCACAAGTAATGCTGAATCCACGACCCGAACCCATGCTAGACTCCAACAAACAAGCAAATAAGCCACCTTCCGAAATATCGTGAGCGGACTTGATTGTGCCGCGCTCTATCACCTTCGCAATGGCTTGTTGAACGGCATATTCTTCTTCCAGTTCAAAATGTGGTGTCGGACTAAGCGTCACGCCGCACAACTGATGTAGATATTCAGAACAATTGATGTCGTCACGACTTTCTCCAACTAGGTAAATTAAATCGCCAGCCTGCTGAAAACGCAAGCCCATTTTATTGCTCATGCTATCCAAAACGCCGACCATCCCAATCGTTGGCGTAGGATAAACTGCTCCATCAGGGCCTTGGTTATAGAAGCTCACATTCCCACCAGTGACGGGAGTTTCAAACCTGTTGCAAGCCTCGCCCATGCCTTTGATGGCTTGTACAAACTGATAATAAACTTCAGGATTGTAAGGGTTGCCAAAGTTGAGACAATTGGTAACGCCAACCGGAGTACCGCCGCTACACACAATATTCCTGGAAGCCTCTGCTACTGCTATCATCGTACCTTTGAAAGGGTCGGCATAAACGTAGCGACTGTTGCAATCTGTGGTGACAGCCAAGCCCTTTTCACTATTGTGGACGCGCACTACTGCCGCATCCGACGGGAAGTTGGTATTCGTATTTCCCGTGCCCACCATGCTATCGTATTGCTCATAAATCCAGCGCTTGCTTGCAATGTTTGGAAGCTGAATAAGGCGGAAGGCAATCTCTTTAAAATCTACGGGAATAGAAATACTTGAAGGGTCAAAAGCGGCAATAGTTTTAAGGTATTCCGGCTCGCGATATTCTCTGTCATACACTGGAGCGCCGCCGCCTAATACCATGCTTTCGCCCGGAACATCGGCAACCAATTCTCCATTCATGTAGTACTTCAAACGCTCTTCTGAGGTCACTTCGCCGATCTCCACACAATGGATATCCCATTTATCGAAAACCCGCTGCACCACTGCTTCCTGGCCTTTTTTAACGACAATCAACATCCGCTCCTGACTTTCAGAAAGCAGCATTTCCCAAGGCTTCATATTCTCTTGCCGAGTCGGTACACGGTCGAGATGAATAATCATTCCATGCTCGCCTTTCGCGCTCATTTCCGAAGTAGAACAAGTGATGCCCGCCGCGCCCATATCCTGCATCCCAATAATTGCCCCGGTCGGAATCACTTCGAGACAAGCTTCCAGCAATTTCTTTTCTTCAAAAGGGTCGCCTACTTGCACCGAAGGAAGGCTCTGGGCGCTATTTTCATCAATATCAGCAGAAGCAAACGACGCACCGCCAATACCATCTTTTCCCGTTGAAGCCCCAACGATGAATACAGGGTTTCCTGCGCCGTAAGAAGTGGCACTTACTGTTTCTCCAACCTTCACGATGCCCACGCTCATGGCATTTACTAAAGGATTTGTTTGGTAGCAATCTTCAAAATAAACCTCGCCGGCGAGGGTCGGTACGCCGAAGCAATTGCCATAATGTCCAATACCTTTCACGATGCCTTTTACCAACCATTTAGTCTTAGGATTATCCGGCAAACCAAAGCGCAATGAATTGAGTGCTGCAATTGGTCGAGCGCCCATAGTGAAGATGTCGCGGTGAATGCCGCCCACACCGGTAGCCGCGCCCTGAAAGGGTTCTATGGCGCTGGGATGGTTATGACTTTCTATTTTGAATACACAACCGAGTCCGTCACCAATGTCCACAAGACCTGCATTTTCTTCGCCCGCTTTTACCAATAGACGTTTACCATCGCGGGGCAAAGTCTTGAGCCATTTGATAGAGTTTTTGTAGCTGCAATGCTCACTCCACATCACAGAATACATAGCAGTTTCGGTGAAGTTGGGCGTGCGGCCAAGAACCTTTTTTATGGCTTCAAATTCTTCCTCGCGAAGACCGAGTTTGGTAGCTTGTTCGAGTGTGGCGACCTGCGCTGCGGTTGTGTTTTCGGACATGGCGCGAAGGTAAATTCTTTGTTTGTTTAATTGAGTTCTAAATCAGGCATAGCTCGTCACCTCAAAAAGAAGGGAATCGAAAAAAATTCCCGTCTCTAAGCTCTATGCCAAGTGTATTCCCGTTTAAGGGCAAGATGTTGTTATGAATAGACGCTTCTTTCAAGGTTTTATTGCGTGGTTACTTGGGTATATTTTACCACTTGCCTAAAGCTCCATCCGTTAATTTCGCGGCTCATTTGGAATAAAGAATTTTCTGAAAAAGTAGTAGCAAAGTATGTGTGGTATAGCCGGATTTATAGACTTCAATCATAAAAGCACGCTCGAAAACCTTCAGGCGATGACGATAGTGATGCCACATCGTGGTCCCGATGGCCAAGGGGAATTTCTTGAAGAACTAGATACTGCATCAATAGGTTTAGGACACCGCAGGCTATCAATAATAGACCTTAGTCATGCCGCAGATCAACCCATGCACTTTGGTAAATTGAGTATCGTTTATAATGGAGAAATCTATAACTACAATGAAATTCGCGAGGAGCTGATTGGCCTTGGCCATCAATTCGAAACCCATTCTGATACTGAAGTCATTCTTCATTCTTGGAAGGAATGGGGCGAAGCGGGCATCACAAAATGGCGCGGCATGTTTGCCATTTTGTTGGTAGATAGAGAAACGCAAAAGGTGACTTGCATCCGAGACCGCGCAGGTGTAAAGCCTTTTTTCTATTTCTTTAAAAATGGACTTTTCCTTTTTGGCTCCGAATTGAAATGTCTGATGGCGCATCCTGCGTTTGAAAAGGTGCTGAATCCCGCTGCTGTAGCTTCTTTTCTGCAATATGGCTATGTCTCTGCGCCTTATTCCATTTTTGCGGATACACATAAATTGATGCCCGGCCATTTGCTGGAAATTTGTCTTAAAAAGAGGACGTTAAGAAGCAAGCAATACTGGAATGTTTACGATTATTACAATAAGCCAAAACTGAAGATTTCTCTTCCAGAAGCCATTTCAGAAACAGAGAAAATCTTGAAGAAAGCGTTTGAATACCGAATGGTTTCTGATGTGCCGGTAGGTGTTTTTTTGAGTGGTGGATATGACAGTACTTGCGTTACCGCATTGCTTCAACAAGGCCGCACAGAAAAAATAAAAACCTTCACTATTGGCGCGGTAGATGCTAAGTTGGACGAAGCGCCTTTTGCCAAGGAAATTGCCCAACGGCTCGGTACAGATCATACCGAATATTATTGCAGTATAGACGAGGCGAAAGACATTATTCCCACCTTGCCAGAATATTTCGATGAACCTTTTGCGGACAGCAGTGCAATCCCTACTATTTTAGTTTGCAGAATGGCACGCGAGAAGGTGACTGTAGCGCTTTCAGCCGATGCTGGAGATGAGGTTTTTGCCGGCTATAATCGATATGATTACATCAGTCGGTATGGCGACAAGCTAAAGGCTATTCCTGCTCCTTTGCGCAAAATGGGTGCCTACGCGATGAGCAAAATTTCATCAGAAAGCATTCCGGTTTTAAAGAACAAAGCCAACTTTCATAGCCGCTATGACAAGTTGAAGAATTTACTTCGGGATCCTTCCCCAGCGCAGCTTTTAAAGAATCTAAGCGTGGTGTTTAGCGATGTAGAAATGGAGGAATTCATGGCAGCACCGTTTAAGGAATTAAGCACGGCGCACACCAGCAAAGAGCTAAAAGAAGAACATTATGACGCGCTTTCCTTTATGATGGCCGTCGATTATCAGACCTACTTAGCCGACGATATTCTACAGAAAGTTGATCGTGCAGGCATGAGTGTTTCCCTTGAAGGTCGCGAACCTTTCCTAGACCAGCATATCATAGAATGGGCGGCACAATTACCTTCAGACTATAAATATCATCAAGGAATTAAGAAATATCCGCTGCGTGAAATTGTTCATCAATATATTCCTAAAGAAATGATGGATCGCCCTAAGATGG
>JBDTKK010000405.1:0-3070 GCA_039935335.1 Chitinophagaceae bacterium | reverse complement strand
CGTGGGACGAAGCTTACACGAAGAACCTGCTGAAATTGCCAACTTTAAAGACAAACTAAATTTTACAAGGTTCAAAAAGAATTCCGTGGTTGCTGTGGAAACGTTCATTTCAACAAAGTCGAACTATGCGGTAACAGAAAATGACGGCTGGACAATGGTAGGCAATAAGGGCGGGCACATGGCACAACACGAACATACCATTTTAATCACTGATAATAAGCCGATTATCCTTACAGAGAAAAATGAGATTTGGGGAGGAATTAATTAAAATGTACGTAAATCTCAACTGACTCTAAACATGAGCATCAAGGGAAGTTTTGTCGGGAAAATTCATGCTATAATTCCGCATTCACTAATGCAAACAGTTGATTATTTGACAATTGTAGCTCTTCTAGTCGTTATTCTTTCCCTCATCCGAGATGCTTCATTACTATTCTGCATACAACACAATCGAAAAACCATCAACTCCTCAGCGAACCACCGAAGTAGAATTGCGTATATTTGCAACTTCCACCGAGGTCTATTTCTATTCTTCAATAAAGACCAACAAGATATAATTATTAGTAGGTAATAAATTATCTCCATGCATGTTACACCTATTTTTCTTCAAATAAGACAATCAACGTTTGCCGATATTTCGGGGTCTAATGCAATAATCCTTACTATCGGTGCGGTTGTGGGTTTCCTTTCCGGCCTATTAGGCAAAGGAGGGAGTGCCATTTCTACACCAGCATTACAAATATTTGCAGGTATCAGCCCCTTTTCAGCTTTGGCTTCACCCCTACCCGCTACTTTACCCACTACCTTATCCGCATCTATCGCGTATAGGAAAGAAAATTTGATTAATAAAAGGGTGGTTATCCTTTGTATTTTATTAGGTATCCCGGCAACCTTTCTCGGTTCATTCTTTACTGATCAGCTTGGTGGAAAAATGCTCATGATATTGACTGCCATATTTGTCTTAGCATTAGGTATCTCCTTTTTCGTTACCTCTTCTCCCCCGGATTTTAAGACGATAATTAAGATTCCCGGATGGAAAATAACAACGGTTGCCCTTTCGGTTGGGTTCTTGTCAGGACTGCTAGCCAATAGTGGTGGCGTTTTATTTGGCCCTTTATTTATTCGATTTTTCAAAATGCCGATTAAGCAAGCCTTGCCCACCAGCTTATTGGTAGCTGCCGGACTAGCTATTCCAGGCACAATTGCACATTGGTATTTAGGCCATATCGACTGGCAGATTGTTTTACTTTTATCGATTAGCTCCATTCCCTTTTCTTACCTCGGCGCACGAATCGCGCTTAGATTACAAAGTATTTACTTAGAAAAGATTTTTGGCGTAATGCTGATTGTTTTCGGTGCGTTTGACCTTTGGTATAATATTTAAAATTCGCGTAAGGATATACTAATAACATGTAGCTTGATATTGGTTCGGAGGAACGAGTATCCGCTCAAAGTCTGTTCATTTTTGCTTTTGCAGTCTTCTGGATTTTGTTCCATCTCCGCCCTGCAACTAATTCTATAACGCCACCTTACAGCAATAGAAATAAGTGATTTCAATTAGAACTTATACTATTTAGACAGCTATTTTATGCATGGCGCCTCCCCCATCAACCCGAACTTGTTTCGGGTTCTATTGTGCTGATAGATGCTGAAATAAATTCAGCATGACGACACGAACATGATTATCGTCGCTCGCTTAATTTAGTTGTCCATTTGGTATTAGCCATTTTTTCTATTCGCCTTCGTCGTCATCTAGATCTTTTTTATCACCAAGCGAATCTGTTTGACACTTTTTTTAAGCAAAACTTTTTCCGACATATTACGCTGACGTAAACTGATGTTGGGAGATCAAAGCACTCACCAATCCTGCTTATCAAATACATAGGAAATTTTGCAGCTATCGTGTCGGAAGGGTATAACTGTCTTCACTCAATATGGTAAATTTACATTAAAAGATTCTGTGTCCCTATTTTTCAGCCTAAGATACTGTATCTTTCCAACCTTAAATGTATCTTATGGCAATCACAATCAAAAATCTGTTGGAAAAACTAGCGGCAGAAACAGCTAGTCCTTGTGTTAGCATTTCCCTGAACACACACCGTACATTTCCTGACAATGAACAGGATGAAATAGTGCTGAAGAAGTTGCTCAAAGAAGCTGAAACCCGCGTGATAGCAGAGTTTGGCAAAAGACCCACAGATTCTTTACTCCAAAAAATCGCTGCACTTTCAGAGAAAATCGACAGTAATTACAATCTGGACAGTTTGCATATTTTCCTTTCCAATGACATGGAGGAAATTAGAAAATCTGCCTTTTCTGTGAAGGAAAACACCGTAGATGTCTCTGATAAATTTGCCTTGAGGCCAATTATTAAAGACTATGTAAGATGTAAGGAATATCTAATCCTGCTTTTATCACAGGGAGGTACGCAACTATACAGTGCGCTCAATGATAGCATTACAGCAGAAATTAAGAATGACGATTTCCCCTTCCCAGAAATGAGCCGCACTATTGAGGAACGTATAAAGTTGAGCGATTCAGAGCTTTTAGACGATTTTGTTCGGGAGTATTTCAATAAGGTGGATAAGGCAGTTGTGAATATTCACAACCTTACAGATTTGCCCTGTGTGGTCATTTGTACGGAAAAAAATTACAGTCGCCTATTACAGGTTGCCAACGTACCGAGCATTTATTGTGGTCGCGCCGCAGTGGACTACAATAATATTGGTGCTGATTATATAGGCAAACAAGGCTGGGAAATCATGGGTAAGTTACAACAGGAAAGTAGGACAGATGCCATAAATGAAATGCAGGATGCCGTAGGACAAGGAAAAGTATTATCCGATTTGCAGGAAATTTACCAAGCAGCTATTGATGGCCGTGGTGATTTACTCATTGTACACGAAGACTTTATGCAGCCAGTTATGATGACAGGCGAGCGAACTTTCGATTTAATAACAGATTACACCAAGCCAAATGCAATAGACGATATTACCAGTAATATTGCATGGGAAGTTTTGTCGCAAAAAGGCCGAGTGGTATTCACGGAACAGGAAAAGATTAAAGGACT
>JBDTKK010000404.1:0-3278 GCA_039935335.1 Chitinophagaceae bacterium | reverse complement strand
TATGCATCCTTGCTTTATTTAGCTGTTCTATAAAATCAGTAGCCCAGACCAGTGAGAAATCACTCCATCGCAACGCTAGAACACTTATTAATCTGCTTGATTATGTCTCACAGGATTATGTGAACGCAGTGGAAGATGGGAAAATAATTAATGCAGGTGAGTACAGCGAGATGCTTGATTTTACAGGACAAGCAATCAAGCTTTTCGATTCTGTTTCCCATGAGGCAAAGGTGGCCAATAAAGAATCTATTGCAAAACAATTATCGCAGGTACTGATTTTTATAAAACAAAAGAAAGATAAGCAGTTAGTCGCGTTTACTGCGCAGCAAATAAAAAAACAGATTCTTGCATTACACTTGGTTGATTTGAGCCCTCAGCAGTATCCCAACATCACCGAAGGAAGAAAATTGTATAGTATAAGTTGCCAATCTTGTCATGGAGCAAGTGGCGCAGGCGACGGACCACTTTCCTCTTCTTTTACTCCAGGTCCTCTAAGCTTTCTCAATGATTCTCTAATGCAATTTATTTCACCCATGCAGGTATTCAATACGGCGAGACTAGGGGTGAAAGGCACCGGGATGAGGGCTTTCGATGAACTATCAGATAAGCAACTTTGGGAAATAGCTTTCTACATAAAATCATTACCCTTTCAAAATAAACTTTCCGGCAATACCGATTCTCTTGAGAAATTATACAAACAATCCCAAGCTCGCATCTCACTTCCTGATATTTCACAATTATCTGATAAAGAGTTACAGGAAAGGTTGGCTAACGACAAAACTGGGCTGGCGCTCGCTGCTATTCGTCTGCACCATCCTTCTATAAATGAAAATAACTCATTGACAATTACTCTTTCCTATCTTGATGATGTACTTGCACTTTATAAAGATAAGAAGTACAGCGACGCAGGGCAAAAAGCTGTTTATGGTTATCTTGAAGGTATAGAGCCAGTAGAGCAACAGCTTATGGCGATTGATGCATCTATAGTGCCCGAACTGGAAAACAGGATGAATGCAGTACGCTCCGCGATTAGAACAAATGAGCCTTTAACTGAAGTAGAACAAAAGATTAGTGATGCAAAAGTGTCTGTTAATAAAGCAATGGTGTTGATGAACGGTCAGACCTATTCCTTCTGGTTTTCTTTTCTAATTGCTTCCTCAATTTTATTGCGCGAAGGACTGGAAGCTGTACTCATAATTATTACGATTCTTAGTCTGCTTAAATCACTGAAGGCAAATGACGCTATCAAGTGGGTTCATTATGGATGGATGACTGCCGTAGCCATCGGTATTGCGAGTTGGTTTCTTACCGGATGGCTTATATCTTTCGGTGCCCAATACCGCGAAGCAATGGAGGCTATTGGATCATTGATGGCGGTGGTAATCCTTGTATATGTAGGGTTTTGGTTGCATAACAAAACTGAAGCGAAAAAATGGACACAGTTTGTGGAACTGCGGGTCACCAAATTGCTGGATAACAAGAAGATGATTGGTCTGGCATTTATTTCGTTTATCGTGGTTTTCCGCGAGGCATTTGAATCGGTTCTTTTCCTCTCCTCACTTCAGTTGCAGGTGGATGAAGGAAGCAAAAACGGAATCTGGATGGGTGCGCTTTCAGCCATAATAGTGGTAATTGTCCTTTCTAAATTGTTGTTGCAATTTTCAATAAAGATTCCCATCCAAAAACTATTCAAATACTCTTCCTTCATTATTCTGATACTTGCTGTGGTACTTGCTGGGCAAGGAGTTCATGCATTCCAAGAAGGTGGCTGGCTGTCAGTTACCAGTATTCCAATAAATTTCCATTCTAATGTCTTGGGTATTTATCCAACATTGGAGACGTATGCGGCGCAGGTGATAATTTTATTGATTTCTTTTTCAATATTGTATCTTAGAAAGTTAACGGTAGCAGGTCGAAAGCCGCAAATGGGACATTGATAATTAAAAACCAAGCAATCTATATCATTCTCTAAAATAAGGTTCATTCTTTTTTAATTGAAGTAAGATTTTTTTCAGCGGCTTTCGATTGTACCTTTGTACCGCTAAAAGAAAGCTTTCATGAAGGATGCTGTAGCGTAATAATGAATGAAACAGTTTACAATATTGAAAAAATGGATTGTCTTGCGGAGGAACAAATAATCCGGATGAAGTTAGAAGCTTTGCACAATATCAAAGCTTTGAATTTCGAAATTCCTCAGCGAAAGCTATATGTAATGCATGAAGGTGATGCAACATCAATAACAGCGGCTATAGATAGCTTACATCTCAATTCATCACTGATAAAAACACAAGAGGTAGATGAGGAAAATGCCTTATTATTCTCCAATGAAGCAGGGCATCAAAGAAAGTTATTGTGGCAAGTACTGACGATAAACTTTTTCTTTTTCCTTTTGGAAATGATTACCGGTTTTATTTCCGGTTCCATGGGGCTGATAGCTGATAGCCTAGATATGCTTGCAGATTCGGCTGTTTACGGGTTAGCGCTATTTGTGGTAGGTAAAGCATTGTATCAAAAGAGAAAAGTTGCGAAAATAAGTGGATACTTGCAGTTATTGTTGGCGATGCTTGGTATCATTGAAGTTGTCAGAAGGTTTTTCGGTTATGAAGAAACCCCAAACTTCAAAATGATGATTATCATTTCCGTACTTGCCTTACTCGGCAATGCATTCACGCTGTATTTGTTACAAAAGTCAAGAAATAAGGAGGCGCATATTAAGGCGAGCACGATATGCACTTCTACCGATGTTATCACCAATGCAGGCGTAATCGTTGCTGGAATATTGGTTTATTTTACAGCATCAAATCTTCCCGATTTAATAATGGGTGCTATCGTTTTTGTTTTAGTAGGCTTTGCCTCATACAGGATACTTAAATTATAACTTTGGCGGAGTTTTGAGGTAATCCTGATTCAGACCATTGAAATTCCAAGATTGTTGGGATAAAAAGAATCCTATGTAAAAAATCCTGCCTCTCTTTTAATCCTGCGAATCCTGATGCAGACTATTGTGTTTTCAAGATTGTTGCAAGGGAAGCACAGCCCTGGAAGGGCGACATTATTGTAGCAACAATACCAAAATGCTTGGATAGGTAGCACTAAGGGGGGAAATAATTTTGTTTGAAAGCCCACCTTGCGGGAGCATTGTCGATAATAGGTTCGCTCGCTTTGCTCTCGGAAACAATGGCGGTTGGGATTTTGGAGGATGCTTGCGGGAGCGTTAGAATTTGTGACAGCCCTGGAAGGGCGACATTATGGTAGCAACAATAACAAAAATGATTGGA
>JBDTKK010000403.1:0-3775 GCA_039935335.1 Chitinophagaceae bacterium | reverse complement strand
AAATACCATCGGCTTTTTGGCTTCCCAGAGATAAGGGCGAAACAGGGTCACATTTACCGCCAACGGTAGCTTCGATAGCATTCCGTTTATCGTCGGGTCAAAATTCCCTAAAGAATAGGAAGACGCGTCATCTGTTTGCGATACTTGAAATATATATGTTCTAGTTATGTCTGATGTTTCTACTATGTTATCCAGCGAATATCTTCCCAAATCAGCAGCGAAAACATTCACTAGCAAAAGGATACCTCCTAAACAAAAGCTCGTGACAAACAGCTTCACAATGACACGCTTAAATCTACCGTTAATCCGCTGGGTGTAGATGAAGGAGATCCACAAAAGAAGAGCAGGTGCAAATGATAAGAGTATATACACTTTTACTATGGAAAGCACGTATACAGAACATACCAAAATGATAATATTTTTGAAGTTCACCTTTCTTTCTACCAGCATATTAAAAGCTCCGTAGGTGAGCCACCCGAGAGCAGAGAGGCAAATTGTGTCCTTGAAAATACCTGATCCCCAGACAACTGTACTGGGTATAAATAATGTTGCAATGGCTATCCCTCGAGTATATTTAGGGTATTGTTTGGCAAAAGTTCTAAACATTGCCCAATTTCCGCTGAACGACAGGGCACCGAAGATAACAGATGATGGTAGAAATGAATTAAATGTAAAGATATTTACCACTGCGGTAATACTGCATACGAAATATGAATTTGGGACACCATACCAAATCATTTGGCTAATGTATGAAAGGTAAGCACCGTCATAACCCTTGGGAATGCCCAGTACAAGATTCAGCCACTTAAAAATTGATTCATTTAACGCACTATTTATCACGTTAGCATGATAGAAGAAGGCTGAAGTATCCCCACCTCTATAATAATATTGGTAGGCTAATCCAATGAAAATCGCACCAGCAATTTTAACCCTAAAGCCATTTTTAAAGTAAGTGCGCCAAGGATGGCCTACAGGGTATTTTGCATTGCAAAATCGATTAAAAATAATAAATATGGCAATCAGGTAAAACGGAAGTAATATATAATCCTTGAGGAAGATAAAATGAGTCCATAATTCGCTGCTTACTGCCCTTTGCATAATTTGTTATCATTTTAACCTCTCTAAAAGCACATAAAAATGTGCTAAAGGTAAGTTCGGCGCAAAAATAAGTAAAATATTTTCGTAAAAGGCAATCGAAGGTATTTACCTTTGTCCCTCTCAAAGCATTCTTGCCATGCTATCGGTTGCTTCCCGGAGTCATTAAGATTTTATTTAAAGCTGCAATCCTCTTCACCTTGCCACGCATCCTTCGCATCCTCAACCGACTCATCATCGGCGGCCCTTCTCTCAATGCCAGCTATCTCACAAAATACATGGCTTCGGACTGGGAAACGAAGCTCGTAATAGGCGGCAAAGATGACCACGAGCAAGACGCTACACACCTTACAGAACGACTTGGAATAGAGCCGGTGGTTGTGCCGGAGATGCTCCGCTCTATAAACTTTAAAGCGGACCGCGCAGCCTACAACCAGGTTAAGAAAATCATTCAGGAATTTAAGCCCGATGTGGTACATACTCATGCCGCGAAGAGTGGTGCTATTGGCCGCCTCGCAGCCCATGCTTGTAAGGTTCCTGTAATCGTTCACACGTTTCATGGTCACGTTTTTCATTCCTACTTTGGCAGGGTGAAATCTAATGCCTTCGTTCAAATAGAGCGGTATTTGGCAAAAAAGTCTTCCGGCATTATCGCCATTTCGGATATTCAAAAGCATGAACTCGCAGACACTTATCGCATCTGCAAACCCGAGAAAATAGAAGTCATTCCTTTGGGCTTCGACCTCGACCATTTTAGCAGCGATAGCGACAGGAAAAGGCAGAGCTTTCGAACGCGTTATGGCATCCAAGAGAATGAGGTTGCTATCGGCATTGTTGGCAGAATTGTACCTGTGAAGAATCATGCACTCTTTGTTGCCGCAGCCGCGAAAATGGTCAAGGAATCGATGTATCCTCTGCGCTTCATTATTGTGGGTGATGGGGACATGAGGCCGGACATGGAAGAAAAGTTTCGACAAGCCAACATCCCGTATGCGTACTTTCCCGAAAATCCACAACCCGTTCAAGCTATTTGCACCTCCTGGCTTACTGCTACCGACGAGGTTTTTGCCGGTCTAGATATAGTAGCACTTACCTCGCACAATGAAGGCACGCCGGTCTCCTTGATTGAAGCCCAAGCTGCCGGTCGCCCTGTGGTGAGCACCAATGTGGGAGGGGTAGCGGATGTGGTAGCAGACGGTGTTACGGGTTACGTTGTTCCTCCTGGAGATGTCAATGCCTTTGCACAGGCACTATTGCGGCTTGCAGACGGTAAACTTTTGAGGAAAGCCTTTGGGAAATCGGGACAAATTGCTGTCAAAAATCACTACTCCTACCAGCGGCTCGTTGCAGATATGGATGGTTATTATCGGCATCTGCTCGCACAGAATAAGCGCTAATTTAGGTGGCTTGCTCCAACAACTCTTTGCAAGCTTGGGTTATCTTTAGCCAGTGAGGTCTTCAACATCAACTGCAACAGCCAATTTTCGCAGTATTCTTTTTCTTGCCGCTGGCGTTAGCTCAGCGGCCTTAGGCCTAAAAGGGTTTCTTTTACCCAGCCATTTCCTAGATGGCGGCATTACGGGGATATCGTTACTACTCACCCGGCTCACCCATATTGATTTGAGTATCCTGCTGCTCGTTTTCAACCTTCCTTTTATTTTTCTCGCGGCCAAGCAAGTCTCCAAAACTTTTGCACTGAAAACGGGCATTTGTATTCTTGCATTAGTGTTGCTTGTTCACTTTATCAACATGCCTGCGCTCACCAAGGATCCTTTGCTTATCGCGGTTTTCGGCGGCTTTTTTGTAGGTGCAGGTATCGGTTTGAGTATGCGTGGTGGTGGAGTAGTTGATGGTACGGAAGTGCTGGCTGTGTATGTGAGCCGAGGTAGTTCACTCTCTGTTGGTGATTTTATTGGACTGTTTAATGTTGCGCTTTTTGCCGCTTCTGCATTGTTGATAAATCTTGAAGTAGCACTTTATTCCATGCTCACTTATCTCGCAGCCAGCAAAACGGTCGATTTCATAATTACTGGTATTGAAGAGTATATCGGCATCACGATTATCTCTGAATTCTCAGATGAAGTGCATAGCATGATTATGAACAAACTTGGGCGTGGTGTGACCGTTTATACCGGTGAAGGCGGCTATGGAAAACAAGGCCTGGTGCGGCATTCAAGGAAAATCCTCTTCTGCGTAGTCACTCGTTTGGAGGTTCAGAAAATGCTGACGGAAATCCAGAAAATAGATGATGATGCCTTTGTGATTCAAGCTCCAGTCGCAGATACTCGGGGTGGAATGATTAAGAAACGCCCCTTGCATTAATCGGTATTTACTTTTTGCCTTTTACCTTTTTGAATTGCCAAAGCCCAAGACCTAAAATTTTCTCGAATTTTTAGTGCAGAAATCCCCGATTCCCGCATCGCTTTCAAGGACAAACTTCCCTCACTTTTAGAAAGCTTTTCGCCTTTGTTTTCGAGTAATGGATGATGATAGAAATCAACATTCTGAAAGGAAGAATTTTCAAGAATCTTCGCAAGAAATAATTGCGCCGCCGTGCTGGAAAGTAAGTCTTCCCCGCGCACAATGAGGTTGATGCCATAAGCCACATCATCGCAAAAAGAGGCAAGCTGATAGGCAGCAAATCCATCCTTTTTCCGAATGATAAAATCGCGATTCTCTC
>JBDTKK010000402.1:0-8829 GCA_039935335.1 Chitinophagaceae bacterium | reverse complement strand
TGGAGAATTACTGACATTGTTATTATCAAACAAATCACCCAGAGAAAACTTCCCCAGCATAAGGCTCAGGCGGTTTTTAGGAACAAATTCGGAGATGATATTGGCATCATCGGAAGTGTAGTCACCTTCTTTACTCAGAGCAAAATTTTGATTGAGATACGCACGACCCAAATAGAGCGTCGGTGCAGGGTCGCCCACCCGATAAGTTTCGCCATTCGAGGAACCTCCCATGCCTTGCGCACCACTCAAGCCGCTCCCACCTGCTACTTCAGGGTTTACATAAACAGATGCTCCTTTCCACAAACGAGCCCCCAAGTACAGTGTTGTAGTTAGAGAATTTTGCTTTTCTTCATCGCCACTCAAGCTATTTGAGCCGGAATAGGGGGATTTAAGCCTAGCGCTGTATTGATAGATATAAGTGACTTGAAAATGCAGATTGAATCGATTACCTGAAATAGTAGAATCGGCGGCTGCTTTGGCGCTAAATGCTGCTGTGGAGAGTATTATCGAACTTAAAAGAAGGCGCATACTTGGGAGTGAGCAGATAGTAGTTAGTAGATAGTAGTTAGTAGATAGTAGATAGACCTTTGGTATCAGGTAATAAGTATCAGGTATCAAGCTTTTGGGAATTGTAGTTCAGAGGCGTACTAAAGACGTTGTTTCAATTGCGGAATCATCGCGTTTTTCCAAGTATTGAAATCACCTTCGAGGATGTGTTTTCGGGCTTCTTTTACAAGATGCAAATAGAACGAGAGATTGTGGATGGAAGCAATGGCTAGGCCAAGAAATTCATTGGCTACAAAGAGGTGACGCAGATAGGCTTTTGAATAAAAATTAGAAGTTTCGCAGTCGAATCCTTCATCAATGGGACCGAAGTCCATTTGCCACTTTTTGTTCTTGATATTGATGACACCTTGAGTGGTAAAGAGCATCCCATTTCTGCCATTTCGAGTGGGCATCACGCAGTCGAACATGTCCACACCAAGGCTGATGTTTTCCAAGATATTCCAGGGCGTACCAACGCCCATTAGATAACGAGGTTTATCCACTGGAAGATGCTCGCAGCAAAGCGCACAGAGTTCATACATCATCTCTTCAGGCTCGCCAACTGACAGGCCGCCAATGGCATTGCCATCTGCCCCGACAGATGCTATGTACTCCGATGAAATCTTGCGCAAATCTCGGAAAGTGCTGCCTTGAACGATGGGAAATAAGCTTTGTTCGTAGCCATACTTTGGCGCGGTTTCTCCCAATCTTTTCACACATCTGTCCAGCCAACGATGGGTAAGTTCCATACTTTTCTTGGCGTAAGTAAAATCGCTCGGGTAGGGTGGACATTCATCAAAAGCCATGATGATATCTGCACCAATACTGCGCTGAATATCCATCACGCTTTCGGGAGAAAATAGATGGCTTGAGCCGTCGATATGCGATTGAAATAATGCACCTTCTTCAGTCAGTTTCCTTTTGCCGGAAAGCGAAAAAACTTGATAGCCACCACTATCTGTTAAGATAGGTTTTTCCCAGCCCATAAACTTGTGTAAGCCGCCAGCAGCCTCTAATACGGCCGTTCCAGGGCGCAGAAAAAGATGGTAAGTATTGCCCAAAATGATTTGAGCCTTTACCTCAGTATTTAGCTGTTGTTGGGTCACAGCTTTCACCGAACCTACCGTACCGACTGGCATGAAAATCGGTGTTTTTATTTCGCCATGTGCAGTTGTTATTGTTCCTGCTCTTGCGGCGGAATTAAGATCTGTTTTTTCGAGGAGGAAGTTCATTATCGGAGCGCAAAGATGCGGGTGGCAAAAGGTAAAAGGTAAAATGGGGGAGTACGCTATATGTCCCGACCGTAGGGACAGAACTCGTTCCTGCCTAGGTGAAGAAAAACATCCAAAGTAAAACAGACAATCACTGCCCAGCCGAGGGGATACACCGCGTTCGGGGAATAATGAATCGTGATACTGCTTTTTCGGGTAATTACAATAGAGTGTCCAACACATTACCTACAATTCTTCTCCAATGGACCTAATTGAACCCCTAAATTCTTAAATCTAAATTCCCTATTTTTAGCCGGAAATGCATTTTCAAGAAAAGTAGGTTACAGTCATTGCGTTCAATACGCATCGAGTAAAAGTATAGCTAATCTTATACGGCTGAAATGAATTTCCTTGGTTTTCAGAATTTTAATCTTGCCGAAGTACTGATGAATAGATTCCTCCTCCTGATTAATTGCTGTGTCTTCTTGGCGAATACCCCTTCATTTGCCGGCCAAAACAATGCCGACTCGAGCACATTAGTGCAGCTTCTGACACACGCTGAAGACATCGCGGACGAGCAGCCAGATTCTTCTCTTTTTCTTTTTAAGAAAGTGAAAGAAACTACCAAAAAATCGAGATTGGAAGTGTTGTATGCACGGGCGCTTTACGGAGAGAGCTACAATTTCTTTTCTACCCTTCAATATGACAGCGTTATTGACCGATGCAATGAAGCAGCAAGCATTTTCAAGAAAAACAAACTAAGTGCTGAAGAAATAAAAAGCTACAGTCGCATAGGATTGGCCTGGATGTACCTTAATAAATACCAACGCGCTTTGCAGGCAATGTTCAAAGGTGTGGATTTGGCTGAAAGTATTGGTGATAAAGGTTTGGAGGCCAAAATGAACAACAACATCGGCCTAGTTTATGAATCCCTGGAAGACTGGGAGAGTGCCTTGAATTATGCGCACAAATCGCTGCGGTACAAGGATAGCATTGATGATAAGCGCGGTATTGCCTCTTCCTACAATAACATTGGCAACCTTTATTATTACCAAAGTAAAAACAAGGAATCGCTGCCGTTTTTCCATAACTCCATATCTCTTTATAGCGAGATGAAAGACTCTGCGAGAATCGTAAGCGGATTAGCCAATATTGGAAACGTCTTTGAGGATTTGGGCAATGTAGATTCGGCCATTTATTACCTCAATTTGGCCTTTGCCTATCAATCGGCACGAAAGAACCAAATGCCTACAGAATGGTGTATCACGGTAGCGGGTTTGGCGGCAGCTTGGCAGCAAAAAGGCGATATCAAAAAATCAGCTCAATACTTAAAAGCTTGTGATGCCTGCATCGAGGAAATCCCAGACTTCAACTACTTGAAAGGCGTTTATTCTGTAAAGGCAACTTATTACAAGCAAACCGGCGACTACAAACAGGCTTCGAAATACTTGGAGCTAAGCATGGCGGCGCAAGACAGCATTTATCAAAAATCTCGCAATCTGGAGAATCAGAAAATAGCCATCAGGTATGAGTTTGGAAAGAAGGCCGAGGAAGATTCGCTGGAATATCAATTGAGAATTTCACAGCAGGAAATTGTGGCGGGTGCTTATAAAAACAAAATGTACCTAGTCGTAGTTGTTGGGGTTTTATTACTTGCTTTTGCAGGGATTATCATTCAGCGACTTCGCATCCTACAACGTATCAAACGCAAAAGGGAACTGGAGAAAATGCGGCACGAAATTGCCGGTGATTTGCACGATGATATTGGTTCTACGCTCTCCAGCATTCAGATTATAAGTAGCTTGATGGTGAAGCAATGCGGCAATGATGCCAACTTAAAACTATCTGCCGGAAATATTTCGCGCCTATCCGACAAAGTAGCAAACGGCATCAAGGAAATAGTATGGTCGGTAAATCCCGCCAACGACACATTGGAGGCTATTGTAGAGCAAATGCGCAAACTTTCTTCAGAGATTTTAGACCCGGAATGCATCCAGTTTTTATTAAAAAAAGAACTGGCAGAACCACAAAAAATGTTACTGCCAATAGTCCGTAAAAACCTAATTATGCTCTTGAAAGAAGCCTTGAACAATGCCCGGAAATACAGCCGAGCCGCACAGATCGATATATTTATTTGGCAGAACAAAGCCGCTCTGCAACTGCGTATTAAGGACTATGGAGAAGGCTTTGAAATGGCAACAATTAAGCGAGGAAATGGCTTGAACAATATGGAAAGAAGAGCCAAGGAGATGAATGCAACATTGTCCATTTTATCAAAAATTGGAGAAGGAACAGAAATTAGCCTAAAAATCCCGCTCCCCTAATTTGGGTAGAAAAAAACCAAAAGGAAATTTGATATTCACGTTTTCTGAATCCCCTTGAGTTTATTTTTTTGAAAGATGCCTACAAAAATCCTATTGTACGAAGATAATTTTGAGCTACGCAATAGCCTCTCGTCGCTTATTTCCTTTTCGGAAGATTTGCAGCTTGCTGCGGCTTTTGAAAACTGTAGCGGTATAATGGAACACATTGATACTTATTTACCTGATATTGTATTGATGGACATTGATATGCCCGTGATGAACGGTATTGAAGGCCTGAAACTCTTGCGAACAATTTATGATACACTTCCGGTGATTATGCTCACCGTTTTTGACGATAATGAACATGTCCTGACTGCGATTCGGGAAGGTGCGACAGGCTACATCCTCAAACAGCATCTTTCCAGTCGCTTAGGCAATGCTATCCAAGAGGCTTTAGAGGGTGGTGCTCCTTTATCTCCCGCCGTAGCTCGTATGGTGTTAGAGCATGTAAGCAGCAAAAACAACAAGAAGAGAAGGTACAACCTCACTAACCGCGAAAAGGAGATTTTACAGTCGCTTACCGATGGCAATAGTTATAAAATGGTAGCCGCTAAAGAAGGGATAGCTATAGGTACGGTAACAACACACGTTAAGAGTATTTATGAGAAATTAGGGGTTCATTCTCAAGCTGAAGCGGTTAGTAAAACCCTAAGAGAAGGGATTCTTTGAAGCTTATAGTAGGAAGGTGAAATGTAGTGCATTTGGTAATTTACCCGCGACGATCTTCCGAATGGAATATCGTGTATCTCCCCTGTTTATGGTATTGCTGCCAAATAATACGGGAAGTATTTTTACCCTCGTATTTATCTTCAATTTTCGCTCATGAGAACCACTGGCCTTCTACTACTGTTTGCTTGCTTTGGAATTGCTTTGAATTACAATATGGCTTCTGCGCAAATTAATGCTTTGGCGTCAGGGAGTAATTCCTCTTTTTTCATTGATAAGCAGCACGAGCTTTGGGCCTTTGGTAATAATAGTTACGGACAATTAGGCTACAAAAAGTTCAGTTCTCAATACCAGCCTATTAGGGTAATGGAACAGGTTAGTGCCGTGGCAAGTGGCGAAGCGCATAGCTTATTCTTAAAGGAAGATGCAACGCTTTGGGTAGTAGGTAAAAATGAGTTTGGGCAGTTGGGCACAGGTACGACCGATAATGAAAAGTTGGCCAAACAAATAGCAACAGATGTGCTTGCCATCGCTGCCGGCAAGGATTTTAGTTTCTACGTAAAAAATGATCATTCTCTCTGGGCGATGGGCAATAATACCTTCGGTCAATTGGGGAATGGCACCTTAGATAAACAAACCTCGCCGGTAAAAATTATGGACGATGTGCAAGCCGTTGATGCAGCGGCGGCGCACACTTTAATTCTTAAAACCGATGGCACTCTTTGGGCCTGTGGCAATAATTTCTCCTATCAATTGGGGGATGGGACTGATAAACATAAAAGTACGCCGCTGCAGATTGCTACTAACGTAGCCCAAATAAGCGCAGGGAATCAATTCTCCTTGTTTGTGAAAAATGATGGCACGCTGTGGGGAACAGGCTTTGACGGTGCAGGACAAATGGGCGATAATAGCATTTATACTGTTCATAAACCTAAGAAAATATTAGAAAATGTAAAGTCGGCAGTGGCAGGCTTTGGTCATTCGGTGGCTTTGAAGAAAGATGGAACGCTTTGGGTTGCCGGCATAAATGATTATGGACAATTAGGGATGGGAAATAATACTAATTCAGGCACTTTTGAAAAGGTATTGGAAAATGTAGAAAGCAGCAGTGCGGGAAACTACCATACTTTGGTGGCTATGAAGGATGGAACTATCTGGAGTACAGGTAGTAATGGAAGTGGACAACTGGGCATCGGGCAAGGGAAAAGTGATGTAAACTCCTTTCAAAAAATAAAATAAAGGAAGATGAACATCAGAAAACTAATCATAGGCATTATCGCATTTTCGTTTTTAAGCTTCGCTGTGACCTTTGGTGGTATTTATTTCTTGGGACACTATCTTTCAAAAAATGCCCTTTCGCCCGATAGTAAGGTCGGGCAAATGATTAGTAAAGCAAGCGGACACTTAATAGGCCCACAACCCCCAAAATGGGAAAGTGGCACATTTTCGGCAATAGGAGATATTTATGCCTATACATACAATATCGAAAATGTTCTGAGTTATAGTAGTCGTTGGGGTAGTCGAGTCTCTTATACTTCCTATTTTCAGATAATCGACTGTACTACAGGCTCATCGTTACTCCAAAAGCCAATAAAGTCTGAAGAAATATTGACAATTATAGGTATTGAAGGGAATAGTGTAATATTGAATAGCTTTCAGATTTCTCCCAATCGCTGGGGAATCGCCGTATTCGACATTTCTTCAAGGAAAATGAAATTCAATGCTGAAGATATTGCTAAGATTAATCAAGAGATACCAATCAACGTGGCCGGAATGACATTCTATAAAAGTGCCAAAATCGAAGGACAACTCCTTTTCGAAGGTTCGGACGGGAGGAAATACCACCTTAATCCCGAAACTGGAAAGGTAGCTTTGTCAGCGGCCGAAGGAATTAATTACGAACAACAGAACGCTGATTGCTACCAGCTTGTGAATAGGGTAAAGGGCATAAATACTACAAATGGAACTCGCGTGCGATTTTATACTGGAAATTCCCGAAACCATGATGTTGAATCCGCGGACGATTTCCTCAACCCAAAATTCTTAGCATTAAACAATAGTGGCGGTAAGGAAGAAAGAGAGGCAACCATTTACAACGGTAAGATTATTGTTCTGTCTCCAAATAGTGTTAATGATTATAAAGATCAACAGTTAACAATGTTGGATAAGGCAACGCTAAAAACCAACTGGAGTATAACTTTAGCTCAGGACGAGCAAAAAGAAAATAACTATAGGAAGGAGCGTTTTATACAAAAAGGTAATCAATTATTTATCGCTAATTCAAGTAATTTGACTGTATTGAATCTTGATGACGGGACAATAATTAAGAATCAATCACTATTTCAAAAAACACCCCAATAATGATGAAAAGCTTCCTCGTCTTCTTCTTTGCAAGTTTTCTTGTAATCATAGTGGCCTCTTTTCTATTGCCAATTGCGGTAATTCAATTTGGAATCGCTCTTCCTGTTATCGTATTTATAGCACTGGTACTATTTGTGGTTTTCTACGGCTTTAAGGTAGCCAGAAAAGGGCTTAAACCCAAAGATATTCCAAATGGCCTTCCCGCGACTGCAACAGTAATCAAGAGCTATCAAGGTAATATGAAGATGACTTTAGGCGGTGTACAGGAGTTTTACCAACTGGAAATTGAAGTAAATGTAAAGAACAATTTGGGGGAAACCTGGCCTGCAAAAATCATAGAAATGATACCCATCACTCAAGTGGGACTGTTTCAACCCGGTCTTAGTTTTGCCGTAAAATACGACCCCAACGACCGTACAAAAGTGGTTTTCGACCAAACTCCCGGTGGTACACAGAATTCTAGAGATATCCCAGGGTATGGGACTGTAAATGCTCAAGAGGTTCAATCATCTATGCAGGCTGCGCCAAAGGATATAACCCTTCGCTTGCAAGCTGCAAATGCACTTTATCAAGACCTGAAGGTAAATGGAGTGGCATCAGAAGCTATCGTAAAGTCCTGCAAAACATTGTACGCCACCTATTTGGCTGGTTCTGATGCCGTATTGCTAGAATTGCAGGTAAATGCCCTAGATAGAGAGCCTTTTGAAGCTGAAATAGTTTCCTTGGTGTCAAAATCTGCACTTCCAAAATTGGCACCGGGGAAAACAGTTTTTGTTAGTTATGATTACAATAATCCTATGCGTGTTTGTATGACGGGTACAGACAAAGTAGATAGTAGTATCCAATTATAAAATCTAAAATATACCAACATGTACGTTATTGGCGGAGTTATTATTCTTATTTTATTGATAGTTAGCACTGTCATTAGTATTTTCAACCGCTTTGCACGCAATCGCAACGTGGTGAAAGATGCCTGGAGCAATATTGATGTGGCGCTCAAACGGCGGCATGACCTCATTCCTAATCTCGTGAATACGGTTAAAGGTTATGCCGCCCATGAGCAAGATACTTTTAATCAAGTGATTGCAGCCAGAAATAAGGCTGTTAATGTTCCTTCGGGGGATATAAACGGACAGATACAAGCAGAAAATGGCTTACAGCAAACGTTGGGAAAGCTTTTCGCTTTAGCCGAATCTTATCCTAATCTAAAGGCAGATACCAACTTTTTGGATTTACAGCAAAAGTTGGCAGATCTGGAAGAAAACCTGGAACGCAGCCGGCGATACTATAATGGCACGGTGCGTGAAAATAATATTTATGGCGAAAGCTTTCCTGGAGTTGTCTTTGCCTCAATGTTTCATTATCAACATTTTGACTTCTTTGAAGTTGATGCCGCAGACAAAGAGAATATTCAAGTTGATTTTAAAAAATAGGTCTTCTATGAAAGTTCTTTATACCATATTCTCCATTTTAATAGCAAGTTCTGGAGCTTTCGCTCAGGGTTTTAATGTCAAAAGTTTCACCGCAGACATTTATCTGGATACTAGTGGATATTTTGATGTGGTTGAGAACTATGACCTTGACTTTACACAAGAAAAACATGGGATATACCGAGAAATAAATACTGATTACAAGATTCAAACTTCTGATGGAAAGGAGGAAAAGAGGAAACTTGTCCTTCA
>JBDTKK010000401.1:0-9748 GCA_039935335.1 Chitinophagaceae bacterium | reverse complement strand
ACATCCGAGTTCAAGTTCATCAACATGATGACGAAGAGGAACAAAACCATAATAGCACCAGCGTAAACTATGATGTTTACAATGGCGATAAACTGCGCGTTCATCAGGATGTAATGACCTGAAATGCAGAAGAATGTCAGGATGAGGAACATGACCGAGTTAATCGGGTTGCGACTCAAAACGACACCCATGGCGCAACTCAATGTTGCTACCGAGAGTATCCAAAATAAGAGTTGTTGTGTTGGCATATTGGGTGCTCGATTTGAAGATTAACCACTAAGGCACTTAGAACACTAAGAAACACTAAGGGGTCGGTCTATCTACTATCTACTATCTACTTTTTACTAACTACTAATCACTTCTTCGGAATCAACAAATTTTCTTTCGTATAAATAAAGTTTTCACGGTTATAGTTTGAGGGAGCTACGGTTTCGGTGAGGTAAATCGCGTCTTTCGGGCAAGCTTCTTCGCAAAAGCCACAGAAAATACAGCGCAGCATATTGATTTCGTAGCGGGCAGCATATTTCTCCTCGCGGTAAAGATGCTCTTCGCCTACTTGTCTTTCAGCCGCTTCCATCGTTATCGCTTCTGCTGGACAAGCCAAAGCGCACAGCCCGCACGCAGTGCAGCGTTCGCGGTTTTCTTCATCGCGATTGAGGATGTGCAAACCCCGGAAAACTGGAGAAAACGGACGCTTTACCTCCGGATATTTTATCGTCGCCTTTTTCTTAAAAATATGGCTAAGCGTAATGCCTAAGCCTCTTGCTATCTCTTGCACATAGATGCGCTCCCTGAAATTCATCGGGCGGCGGTCAACGGCTTTTGCTCTACTTGTTAGTTGCATCATTGTCCTTTTCTTTTTCAATCATTTTCATTAACGCTTCTTTCAATGGCGCGAGATAATCAGATGCTATCGTCCACACAATTTCCCAATCTGTATCATAATACGCATGAACGAAAATGTGTCGCGCAGAAATAATCTTGCTCCAATCTATCTGTACTTCCGTTTGCTTTGTGTCTTCAGATAAATGATTTGCGGCTTCACCGATAATTTCCAAATTTTTTACTACTGCAAAGGGTAGCATTTCATTCTGCTCAAATTCTGCAAAACTCATCCCTTCCGTGTGCCGAAGAATTAGTTCCACCGCATCAAGCATATGCTCTAATCTTTCCTTATCCCCAAGCCTATTTCGCATAAATTAACCTTGTTTCATTGAGAATATTTGGTCCAATATATTTCGAAAGTCCACCTAGCGATACTACATCAACTTTTGAATTGCCAAGCGCATCCTTTAGCTCATCTTTCCAACTATAAAATTCCCAGCCTACTCGTTTTGCATAATCAACCTCCACCAACAAATCAATATCGCTTTTTTCATCCGCCTCTCCTCTAGCATAGGAGCCGAACAACCACACTTGCTTTACAGGCTTGTCCTGAAAGTAGGCTACTACTACATTTTTTATTTGCTCGACGGTTAGCATTTTAAATTTCTAATTAAAAAACCACAAAATCACTCCTCCTGTTATCAGCATATTCACCAAGGCAAGAGGAATGAGACTTTTCCATCCAAGGTTCATCAATTGGTCATAACGGAAACGAGGAATTGTCCAGCGCACGAACATGAAGAACAGGATGAAGCAAACAATTTTTGTCATAAAGGCACCGATGCAAATCAGTGCCATCCAAACAGAACCTGCACCGAGGTAAGTAGAAACCACATCCATGAAAGGGAAATTGTAGCCGCCAAAAAACAAGGTTACAATTACCGCAGAGGAGATAAACATGTTGATGTATTCCGCAAAAAGGTAGAAACCAAGTTTCATGGAAGAATATTCTTGGTGATACCCCATGTTCAGTTCACTATCACATTCCGGCAAATCAAAAGGTGCTCTGTTCAATTCCGCAAAAGCGCAAACAAGGAAAATGAAAAATCCAAGAGGTTGTTTAAAAACGTACCAAGTGAACCAGCCACCGTGCCAGGGCAATCCGCCAGTCCAAAAACCATGTTGTTGGCCAACGATGTCGTGAAGGCTCAAAGAGCCCGTCATCATCAGCAAAGCGATAAGAGCAATACCCATCGGTAATTCGTAGGAAATAGCTTGCGAAGCCGCGCGAATAGCGGAAAGCAGCGAGAATTTATTGTTGCTCGCCCAGCCGCCCAGCATCACGCCATACACGCCCAAACTCAAGACTCCGAAGATGAAGAGGATGCCAATGTTGATGTCCGCAACCTGTAGCGAAATCACCTCGCCGGACTTAAACACGATATCCGGCCCCCAAGGGACAACAGCACTCGTCATGGTGGCGGTGAGCATGGCGAGACTTGGCCCGAGAATGAAAATAAATCGGGTAGAATTATTGGGGATAATCTCTTCTTTCATGAAGAGTTTTAGCCCGTCGGCCAAAGGTTGCAAAATGCCGAAAGGGCCTGCCCTATTGGGTCCGATACGATCCTGCATCACAGCAGCTACCTTTCTTTCTGCCCAGGTAGCATACATTGCTACGCCGAGTGAACCGAAGAGGATTATGGTAATCAGGACGATCTTTTGGATGATAAATCCGAGAGTAATTGCAAGAAGCATAACGGCGCGAAATTATGGTATCGGAAAGGAGTTCGGGAGTTTTAAGGCATCTCTTTTTACATCAATCATTCTATTCTGTGAAAAAAGCCCGAAAAATGGGCTTTTTCTAAAAAATAAAAGAATCAGGAAGCACAGTTTTTAGGTCACTTCGTGCATCAATTTGCGGATAAGCGGCGAAAGTACAATCAAGGCTACGCCTGCTATCAAGGCGTAAAGTCCGAGTTGTTTGTAGCCATCGGTATAAGCGAGTAAGCGGTCTAAAGCACTACTCCCTTCTTTTGCATCAGCCATGCCAGCACCAATTATTCCCGCAACATATTGACCATAGGCACTGGCCAAAAACCACATCCCCATCATTACGCCCCAAAGAGGTTTTGGGGATAATTTGGTCATGATAGAAAGGCCGATTGGCGACAAACACAGTTCTCCAAAAGTGATAATCAAGTACGCAAACGTGAAGACGTTCAAAGACGTAATTCCCGAGCCGGGCGACATTTGGAAGAATCTAGTGGCAAAAAACACATAATAAGCCGCGCCCAAAAACAAAAATCCAAGACCAAATTTCACAACTGTATTTGGGTTGAGTTTCTTCTTCGCCAATGCCAACCAAAGGATTCCCACCAAGGGACTTAGCAGAATGACGAAAATGGAATTTGCCGCATTGTTTACAATATTCGGATCCACTGTCAGACCAATTACTTTATCATTCACGTTCTTTAAAGCAAAAATGGACAATGAGCCTCCAGCTTGCTCGAAGATGGCCCAGAACAGAATAGAGAAAATGATGAACACTAAAGCCGCCATGATTTTCTGACGTTCTTTCTTGTTCAGACTTCGCATTTCGTAAAGAAGATAGAGCAAAGTGGCCGGCCCGATAATGGCCATGAAAATATTGGTGTAGCTCGTGTTTTTCACCATCATAAAAATGAGTGGCATCGCCAAGATAGAGCCAACATACACTGCTATTTCGAGAGTCTTTTTCTTGCTTGTTTTCATGGAAGCTTTCAAAGGAGAAAGTCCAATAGGACCCAAAGAATTTTTGGTAAAAAGGAAAGTAACTAAGCCGATAATCATTACAAAACCTGCAGAACCAAAGGCCAAAGCCCAACTATCAAACACGTGGCCGCCAACAGTCCAAGACAAGTCACTTTTGCCCACGCCCACGCAGATGATACCGCCAAGAAGCGCGCCAATATTGATGCCGGAGTAAAACAGGCCAAAACCCGCATCGCGCCTTGGATCCCCTTCTTTGTACAAAGTGCCGACCATCGTCGAGATATTAGGCTTAAAAAAACCAGTGCCAACAATGGTGCAGCAAATGCCTGCGTAGAAGAAAGTTTCGGGTGAGGCGGCGATAATAAAGTTGCCAATAATCATCAGTAAAGCACCCCAAAAAAGAGACTTTCTAAAACCGAGAATTTTATCCGCAAATAGGCCGCCGATGAAGGTAAAAGCATAGACGAAAGCCTGAATCGCACCGTACTGAAGATTGGCAGTTTTATCGGCATGTTCCAAGCCTGCGAGCAACTTTGTAGCAATGAAAATGGTGAGAATTCCACGCATCCCGTAGAAGCAAAAACGCTCCCACATTTCGGTTAGGAACAGATACCAGAGTTGCTTGGGATAAGCGCCTGTAAAATTGTGAATCTTGTCTAAAGCCGCATCCTGTGGGTCTTGGAATACAGGCTCAGTTTCAAAGGCTTTATCGTTGCCGAGTGGCTCTTCTTCGGAAGTTAAATCTGTGGACATGTTAGAATTGAAAAGGTGACACCTTTCTTGGGGTATCACCTTTATTTTTAGAGGTTGAATGTACGAGGCATTAACGAAGCCCTTTCATCATCTTCAGCAAAGTACCACTCATGATGAATAGTATCGCCGAAGCGACGCCGGTCATCACGATGAACACCATGAAGAAGTCGTACAAGTTCGTAATTTGAAAACCTAGAATGGATGGAATCTTAGCCGCCACAGCAGATACGCCATGTTCGCCGGATCCGCTAGGAATCAAGGCACTCAAAGTTCCCGCTAATTTATTGGCCGCTGCATTGGCTAAAAACCAAGTGCCCATCAGGAGCGAACCGAAGCGGGCAGGAGCCAGTTTGGATACCATTGAAAGCCCAATTGGAGACAAACACAATTCGCCCATAGTATGCAAGGTGTATAAGGCAAAAAGCCAGTACATAGAAATCTTTGCAGTGCTATCAACGCCTTTTACAGCGAGGGCAATCACTACATAACCCAAGCAAAGGAGCAATAGACCGTAGGCCATCTTGCGGGGCGATGCAGGTTCCATTTTACGCTTCCCGAGCCAAAGCCAAAGCATCGAGAACAGCGGTGCAAGGACGATAATAGCCAACGGATTGACCGACTGGAAATACGATGCCGGCATTTCATAATTACCGATATGGCGGTTAGTCTGCTCATCTGCAAAAAGCGTGAGTGAGGCTCCAGCTTGTTCAAAAGCACTCCAGAAGAAGATTACGAAGAATGCCAAAATAAAGATAACCCAGATTCGACTTTTTTCTTCTTTAGTCAAAGATTTATCACTGATGATGACGAGCGGCACGACAATCATGGAGCCATAAATAAGGTAGGCTACCAAATCAACATCGGAATGAAACCATTGCTTGAAATTCATTAAAAAGAACACGAGTAGAATTGCACCTATAATCATTCCAATCGCCTTTGCATCCAGCTTTTTAACAGGCTTTCCAATGGCTTCTCCAAGGTGGTTTACGAGCAATTTATTTCGAGAAATCAAGAAGGTAATCAGGCCGATGACCATACCAATGCCTGCGGCTAGAAAGCCCCATTTGTAATCTACTTTTTCTGCCAAAGTGCCGCAAATCAATGGGGAGAACAATGCTCCGAGGTTGATGCCCATGTAGAAAATGGTAAAGGCACTATCAATCCGGCGGTCGCCAACAGGATAAAGTTGTCCCACCA
This sequence comes from Chitinophagaceae bacterium, assembly GCA_039935335.1. Taxonomy (GTDB): domain Bacteria; phylum Bacteroidota; class Bacteroidia; order Chitinophagales; family Chitinophagaceae; genus UBA1952. The sequence goes on along the minus strand of JBDTKK010000401.1, from coordinate 4,219 downwards.
TGGTACTGATATTCGGTTTAAAAAAACCATTACCTATAATCAAAAAAGTAAGCCCTGCCCACATCAAAGTGAGTGCCGACGCACCGGCACTACTGGCACTAAAGAACATCAAGAATTGCCCCAAGGCCATAAGGATACCTCCGGTAATAATACTTCGTTGATTGCCGAGGTAACGATCGCTAAGATAGCCGCCCAGCAAGGGTGTGAGGTAAACAAGACCTGTATAACTCCCATAAATGTTAGACGCATCGCCCGCACCAAACAACAGCATCTTCGTCATGAAGAGGATGAAAATAGCACGCATACCATAATAGCTAAAACGCTCCCACATCTCAGTAAAAAAGAGGAGGTAAAGCCCTTTGGGGTGGCCGGTAAGTTTGACGTCTGCAGGTACGATACTCGGTTGCTCGGCTGCTGCGCCGGTCTCCTGATCAAGGTGGTTGTTGCTTTGCGACATTCGTTAGTTTTAAAATGAAGCGAGCAAAATACATCTTTTGTTAAAGCTCCCGCAGCTTTTTCGTTTTTTTGCCCCTGAAAATACCCACAACATGAACATTCTTCTCCTCGGCTCCGGTGGTCGTGAATCTGCTATCTCCTGGAAACTCAAACAAAGTCCGCTCTGCGAAAAGCTGTTTATCGCGCCAGGAAATGCAGGGACTTCTGCCTACGGCGAAAATGTGGATTTAAGTATCCTAGACTTTCAAGCGATTGGCGATTTTTGTTTGAAAAATAAAATAGACATCCTTTGGCCAGGCGGCGAAGACGCACTCGTAGCAGGCATCTACGATTATTTTGCGTTTGCCCCAGCACTACGGCATATTGTTGTTGCAGGGCCGTCAAAAGCGGGCGCACAACTAGAAGGGAGTAAAGCTTTTTCGAAGAAATTTATGCAACGCCATCACATCCCTACAGCCAGTTATCGAGAGTTCAGTAAAGACAATTTTGAAGAAGGAATCGAGTACCTAAAAAGCCATGAATTGCCTGTGGTAATTAAAGCCGATGGACTCGCTGCAGGCAAAGGCGTCATTATTGCACAAACTACCGACGAAGCCTTAGAAGCCTTCACTGGCATGATTCAAGGAGATCAATTTGGGAGTGCGGGGCATAAAGTTGTGGTAGAACAATTCCTTAGCGGCATCGAGCTTTCGGTATTTGCGATGACCGACGGATTTGGTTATGTGCTGCTTCCGGAGGCGAAGGATTATAAACGTATTGGCGAGGGCGATACCGGCTTAAATACCGGCGGCATGGGCGCTATTTCTCCCGTTCCTTTTGCCGATGATGACTTCATGGAATTGGTGCGGGATTCAATAATTGAGCCTACAATTAAAGGCTTGAGCAGAGAACAAATTTTCTATCAGGGCTTCCTCTTTTTTGGGCTAATCAGCGTGAAAGGCAAACCCTTTGTAATTGAATATAATTGCCGCATGGGCGATCCGGAAACCGAAGTGGTGATGCCTAGATTGAAGGACGACTTAGTAAAACTTTTGGTAGATATGGGCAATGAAGAATTGGCACGTCGTCGAGTGAAACATCTGCCAGGAGCAGCTTGTACGGTGATGCTGGTGAGCGAAGGCTATCCAGGCGATTATGAAAAGGGGAAAGCCATTTCTGGTTTAGATAAGGTAGAAGGCAGTACCGTTTTTCATGCAGGAACAAAGGCATCAGGCGATACAATTTTGACGAATGGTGGAAGGGTCTTGGCTGTTACTTCTGTTGCGGATACGTTGAAAGAAGCACTGGCAATCTCTTATAAAAATGCAGCACGAATTGAGTACGATGGGAAGGCTTATAGGAAGGATATTGGCTGGGAATTTTGATTCGGAGCATTAACCACTAAGGCACTAAGTACACTAAGAGAACACTAAGGGATTAGCTGATTGTCCAAAAGCTTGTTACCTGATACCAAAAGTCTCCCTACTATATACTATCTACTCCCCCCAACCATCCCCTCCAGCCGCTCTTTCACCACCGGCCAATCTTCTTTTATGATGCTGTAAATAAGCGTGTGTTTGATTTCACCATCTGGCATAATGCGGTCGTTGCGAAGCATGCCTTCCAGCTCGGCACCAATCTTCGTAATCGCACGCTGGGAGCGGATATTGGCTTCTCGAGTCTTGAGCTGAACACGGTTGCAACCAAGCGTTTCAAAGCAATATTTGAGCAAGAGATATTTGCATTCGATGTTGTAGCCTTTTCCCCAAAACTCTTCGCCAAACCAAGTCCAGCCAATCTCCAGCTTTTTATGCTCCGGAAAAATATCGAATAGCCGTGTAGAACCGATGATTTTATTATCGCTTTGGCGGATGATAGCGAAAGGATAATTATTGCCCATCGCCCGATTGATAATCGCATTGCCCAATTCCACGCGCAGTTTTTCGGCATCACTGCCGTCAATAGGTAGGTTCAGCCAAATGTTCGGACCGCTACAAATATTCAGCAAGCCTGGAATATGGACTTCCCCAAGCGGCTCAAGCCGAACTATTTTTCCAGCGAGTTGGATGGGATGTTGGAGCCACATGGGTTTGAGGGTATTTTTTAAAAATAAAAAGGTTCAAGGCGCAATCTCCGTAATCACCTTGCCAACACAACCATTCGGCATTTGGATGTGTAATAAAGCTGCGAGCGTTGCAGCAATATCCGTCATGTCAATGTGCCGATTTGTACTGCCTTTCAGAACGCCCCAACCATACCAAAGTAGCGGAATGTGCGTGTCGTAAGGATTCCAAGTGCCGTGGGTAGTACCGGTTGCTGCGTAGCCAGAATAATAGGCCGGCGGCGGAATGAATTGAATACAACCACTTCTGCCAGGCACGTAGCCATTCACCATCATCGTGCGAATAGGTTCTGGAATGGTGTTGAGTTCGCCCGCTTCGAGGTCGGCCACGAATTGCACTTCGGGTCTTTGGCGCAGCCAGGAAACAATTAAGCTACGAATTTCAGCACGATTCTGTTTCGCCCTTTTCAAATTTTCTTCTTTAAAAAAGACCTGATAGTTGATGAGACTTTTCACCAAATCATCGACTCCAGTTTGGGTTTTGAGATAAGTATTCAGCTCCTTTTTCATACTCGAAATGGACAAATTCCCCGCAGGCATTTTATGGTCGTTCAGGTAACGCGAATTGTGCGCCGCGCCGTGGTCTGACGTCAAGAAAATAGTATAATTTCCTTTACCCAACTTTTCATCTAAAAAGCTTAGAAACTGCGCCAGTTGGGCATCCAGACGAACGTAAGTGTCTTCAACCTCCATTGAATTCGGGCCAAATTGATGACCAATATAATCGGGTGCAGAAAGGGAAATACAGAGGAAATCCGGGTCGGAAAACTGGCCGAGTTTGTTGGCATTCACACACGCTTTTGCCAATTGAAAAGTGAGCGCATCTCCCACAGGAAGCTCCCGAACTGTGTGGTATTTTTCATTCCCTTTTCCAAGAAAATATTCGGCCTTGTGTGGGAAGGATGTACTCGGTTCCTGCTTGGAAAATTTTCCTTCGTAAGGAGAGTTGTCTGGCTCTGATTGGTAATACTTTCTTGGAGCATCGCGCAGCGTCCAATCATTAACCAAAATGCTATCTGCGGAGTGATGTTCATTAAAACGGACAAGCCAATTGGGTAAATTTTTCGAGTAAAAACTGCTTGTGGTAAAGGTTCCAGTACTATCATCAAACCAAAAAGCACCATTGGCCAAATGCCCCGCCGGAAGGATGCTACTTCTATCTTTTAAGGAAACGCCATACACCCGCGAGCGAAAATTAGTCGCCAATCGCAGCTCATCCGTGATGGTAGAAGTTTTGAGGTTCATCGGACTCATTTGTCCCCATTTAAAACTACCGCCCACGGGCAACGCAGTTTTATCTTCTGTACAATATTCTCTTTGTCCATTTTCTATCCAATCGTTAGCTGCGATGCCATGAATGGCGGGCACAGAACCTGTATAAATAGTTGCATGACCCGGCGCAGTAAAGGAAGGCAGATAATTGATAAAAGTCTGCTCGCAACGGAAGCCTTCATTCATCAATCTTTTAAAGCCATTTTCTCCAAAATGATTGTAAAAACGATAGAGATAATCCCAGCGCATTTGGTCCACCACAATGCCTACAACCAGCCGTGGGCGCGGCACTTCACGAGAAAGAGCTGGGAAAGACGAAACGAGGAAAAGTAAGGGAAAAAGTACGCGCCGCATAAATGCAATACTACCAAGACTATCATAAAAAGCTAT
>JBDTKK010000400.1:0-4877 GCA_039935335.1 Chitinophagaceae bacterium | reverse complement strand
GGCAGCATCAAAGTCTTCACAGGCAGAGCTTTTTGGTGTACGAAAAATGGTTATTGTCGTCCAAATCTGCCAGAAGAAAGGAGGCGTCATTTCTTTTCACCTGCGCTGCAATCAGACTTGCCGCTTTCTTGATGTTTGCGGCGTCTAGATGACTGAAAGGCTCATCCATCAACAACCAATTAAAAGGTTGAAGCAAAGCCCGAATGATCGCTACGCGCTGTTGTTCGCCATAAGAAAGCGTTGAACCTAGTTTATCCGCGCGGTCGGTAATGCCCAATAATTCCATCCAGCTTCTTACTTCCTCTTGAGCAACATGATTGGTCAATAATCTTTTGGCTTCCAAATTCTCCCAAGCGGTAAGCGTAGGAAACAAGCGCATGTCCTGAAAAACAATGCTGACATGGGTTTGGCGTAAGGCGCTCCATTGCTCTGCATCCATTTTTGCGGCAAGTATTCCATCCCATTTTACGGAACCTTCATAGTCCTTTCGCAGGCCATAAAGGCAATGAATAAGCGTCGTTTTGCCCGTGCCTGATGGTGCCTGAATGAAGATTTGTTCTCCTTGCTGCAAGTCAATTTCCCTGTTCCAAACGTCTGACTCGCGTCCAGCAAGCCGCTCGCGTAAAGGCAAGGGCATGAGTTGACTAATAGAAAGTGAAAGATTGGCGAACATGAAAGGCGGCAATTTAGGCATTGACCCGCGTCTGCACTATTTCCTTTTGAGCGGAAGCTGAAGTATATTTAAGCATGACGCAACGCCTTTTTGATTTTGTAAAGGAGCGCTACGATTCCGCTCCCACCGCCACCCTACTTGCTGCTAAAGAAAATGGGCAATGGCGCGAATATCTTGTTTCCGAAGTCTGGGAAGCCGCCTGCGCCATGGCCAATGGCTTGCAGCAACTTGGGGTTCAAAATGAAGACCTAAGTCCGGAAACGCAAGAAAAAATCGCCATCATCTCGCCTAATCGCCCTGAATGGATCATCACCGACTTGGCGGTGCAACTTTGTGGCGCAGTGCTCACACCCATTTACCCCACCATTGCGCCGCATGAACTGGCCTTTGTGTTGCGCGATGCCGGCGTGAAAAAACTCATCATTGCTGATGAAAAACTCTACAATAATTTCAAAGAAGCACTAAAAGATGTGCCAGAACTTACAGACATTTTTAGCTTTGACAAAATCTCCGAAATCCGCTCCTGGAAAGACTTACACTCTGGAAATAAAAAGCCGAATGATGCGCTTTTAGCTCGGATAAAGAATGAAACTTTGGCTACTATCATTTACACTTCCGGCACCACAGGCAATCCAAAAGGTGTGATGCTTAGCCATAGCAATATTGTAAGCAATGTGCAAGACAGTATGCCCGCATTCACCTTTGCCAAAGTTGGAGAACGGGCCCTAAGCTTCCTTCCCTTAAATCACATTTTTGAGCGGATGGTCACCTATATCTACATCAATGCTGGCCTAAGCATTTGGTACGCAGAAAGCATGGATTCCATTGGCGCCAATCTTAAAGAGGTGAAGCCGATGGTGTTCTGCACCGTACCGCGTTTGCTGGAGAAAGTCTATGAAAAAATTATGGCCACAGCCATAGAGCTAAAAGGCATCAAGCGGGCATTATTCTTTTGGGCGCTCAAACTGGGCAAGCAATATGATAATGTCAATCAAGGTTCAGCTTGGTACAGAATGCAATTAGCCTTGGCCAACAAACTCATTTTCTCCAAATGGCGGGAAGCATTAGGAGGTAATGTAAAAGCTATCGTTACCGGCTCGGCGGCTTGCCAGGAGCGGCTAATACGCATTTTCACGGCGGCAAATGTTGTGATTATGGAAGGCTATGGACTTACGGAAACTTCGCCCGTGATCACGGTCAACAGATTTGAAAGTGAAGGTCGGCGCGTCGGTACCATCGGGCCATTGATAGACCATGTAGAAGTGAAATTGGCAGAAGACGGAGAGATATTATGTAAAGGTCCGAACGTAATGATGGGCTATTACAAACAACCCGAATTAACGGCGGCAGCGATGGAAGATGGCTGGTTTCATACTGGCGATATCGGGACATGGGTGGAAGGGAAATTCCTGAAAATCACCGACCGGAAAAAGGAAATCTTCAAGACATCGGGCGGAAAATATGTTGCGCCACAACCTATTGAGAACAAGATGCGGGAAAGCATTTTCATCGAACAAATCATGGTGATTGGCGCGGGAAGGAAATTCGTTTCTGCTTTAATTGTGCCTTCGATTTTGCAATTGCACAAAGCTCTGAAAGATGCTGGTACAGCGGTTCCAGAAGACAATGCGAAACTTGTAGCGATGCCTGAAGTGCAGCAAATCGTTCGTGGGCAACTCGACAAATACAATGTTCAGTTTAACCACGTAGAGCAAGTGAAAAAGTTCACGCTGTTGCCTACAGAGTGGACGATAGATAGTGGAGAATTGACACCCTCACTTAAAGCGAAACGCAAAGTGGTAGAAGCAAAATTTGAAAAAGAAATTGAGGCGATGTACGAATAAGACATTAGGTATGCCGTCTATGAATTTCTCGGTATCCCAAATGCTTATGGCTACTTTTAGAGCATGAAGCGATTGCTCTTTCTTTCGGCATTATTACTGCCGTCTTTTGCCTTTGCCCAACAGGATTCTACGGTACTTGCCAAGCTGCGAACAGACATCCTGATGCACAATGATTGCTATGAGAATTTGCGCGTCCTTACCCAAACGATTGGCCACCGATTAAGTGGCTCTCCTCAAGCAGAAAAGGCGGTGCAATGGGGTTTGAAAGCGATGAAAACCGCCGGTGCGGATACTGCTTTTTTACAGCCGGTTTATGTCCCGCATTGGGTACGTGGAAACGAGAGCTTAAAAGTAAAAATGCCTGGCAGCAAAGGCTTTCAGTCCATGAAGATGTTGTCTCTAGGCAACTCAATTGGTAATGGAAAAGTAGTAGAGGCTCCTATTGTGATGGTGAACGACATGAAGGAATTTGATGCCCTAACACCGCAACAAGTAGCTGGTAAAATCGTCTTCTTCAACTACCGATTCCGACAAGATTTGGTAAGTACTTTTCAAGGCTATAGTGATGCTATAAAGTATCGAATTCTCCCACCAACAATTGTGGCAAAAAAAGGCGGAGCCGGTGTCATTATTCGCTCGCTCTCCACAGGCCTGGATGATGTGCCGCATACAGGTACTACGCGAATTGTAGATTCCATCCGCAAAATTCCAACTGCAGCGATAGGTAATATGAGTGCGGATTTGTTGGAAAAAGAATGTAAAAAAGGGACGGTAACTGCACAATTGCTTACCAGCGGACAAATGCTTCCGCCTGTCCTTTCCTACAATGTCATCGGTGAAATTCGAGGCAGTGAATACCCGAACGAATATGTGGTTGTTGGCGGCCATCTCGATTCCTGGGATGTGGGGGAAGGTGCGGAAGATGATGGAGCCGGCGTAGTGCAAAGCATAGAAGTGATTAGGGCTTTTAAAGACTTGGGTATTCGTCCGAAACGCAGTGTCCGCGCGGTTCTTTTTATGAATGAAGAAAATGGTAGTAAGGGTGGAAAGGCTTATGCCGACAGTGCTGCGGCTCGCCATGAAAAGCATATTTTGGCTATCGAAAGCGATGCCGGCGGCTACTCTCCCAGAGGTATAGGATTGGAAATGACACCTGAGAAGAAGGAAATTATCCGGGCTTGGACACCCTTATTTAAACCGTTAAATGCCGACGACTTTAGTGGAAGCGATGGTGGAGAGGATATCAATCCCTTGGGAAAACTGGGAACAGCACTTGCAGGACTAAATCCCGACCCACAGCGCTATTTCGAATACCATCACACAGAGAAAGATGTGTTTAGCGTGGTCAATCATCGTGAATTAAAATTGGGTGCTGCCGTCATGGCCTCTCTGGTTTATCTCGTCTCCGAACACGGCCTGTAAATGGAGCATAAGCCCTTGACGATTTGGCAAAAACTAAAGCAACGCAAAGCTGCTTTCCTAGCGCTTTGTGTCATCGGATTTGCCTGCGTCATTGCGCTTTTCGCCTATCGGCTTGCTCCCGATGATTCCCCGAATGCCAACCGAATTATTGTGGAGTTGGGAGCACGCCCACCGGGCTTTTCCAAGCTCTTTCTAAAAATTCCCAGACAAAATTCCACCGAGAAAAAAACGCTTTTTGCGAAGCTCTTTCTAGGCACAAATCCTCAATTCAATCTACTCCCCATCAATGGCTATCGAGTATTAGGCGACACAGTTTTTGTACAGCATTATATCGATGAAGGAATGCAAGACCCCCAGCATTTTTCATTGAATGCCTTGAATGCTGGAAGTCAATACCAGCAAGGGATTGGGGATAAAAAGATAGCTTCAACCGAGCTTGTTCCTCTTGTGAAAAAGACATTTTACCTCGGCACAGACAGGTACGGAAGAGACGTTCTTTCGAGGCTCATTATTGGCACCCGAATAAGTCTGGCCGTAGGTATTATTGCTGTCCTACTTTCTTTGAGCATTGGTATTTTTCTTGGTGCTGTCGCTGGCTATTTCGGAGGTTGGGTGGACAATGCCGTGATGTACCTCATCAATTTGCTCTGGGCTATCCCAACGATACTTTTAGTCTTCGCGGTCACCTTAAGTATTGGCAAAGGTTTCTTTCAAATCTTTATTGCGATTGGATTAACGATGTGGGTAGGAGCGGCGCGTCTTATCCGAGGGCAGGTATTAGCGCTGCGCGAAGAGGAATATATTCAGGCCGCAAAAACGCTAGGACTCTCTGATATGCGCATCATCTTCCGGCATATTCTCCCCAATATCGCCGGGCCGATTATGGTGATCGCTGCCGCCAATTTTGCTGCCGCCATATTGATAGAAGCGGGACTTTC
>JBDTKK010000399.1:0-3624 GCA_039935335.1 Chitinophagaceae bacterium | reverse complement strand
AGACGGAAGACTTCTGGTTCTCTCCCCAAAATCATGATTCTCTTAGCCGAAGACGGATGCCCAAACCATACTGGCAAATCTATACGAACCATACCAGGAGCGGATTCTGGCGAATGCAGCGGTAAAGGACGATGCGTAAAGCCTTGCAGAAAACGCTTGTTGTTCGTGTAGTTTTCCGGCTCGATTTCGATGTTGGAAAGGAGCTTGTGGTAGAAATACTCGAAGGGGTAGCGGGCTTGGTAGAACTTAAAGATTTCGGAGAGGAGGGGGTGGGTGTGGGGCATGGGTTAGTGCTTGATTTTAGAGCGGATTACAAATCCGCTACCATGTTGCGCGGGATTGCAAATCCTGCGCTGCGAGGAACTTAGATTGCCACAACAAACTAAAGAAAGAAACTAAACTTCTCAATTATCATTTTTATTTTGCCTCTGTTGCTTGGAAATCCGTTCGTCCTCGTGTCGTCGATATTCCTTCATTTCAGCTATTTGAATTTCATTTGGTGGCCAATTCCCAACAAAGTCTTTGTTTAAATGATGCCAGAGTGGGTTATTCATTTCGATTAGGGCGACTTTTTTGTCCCGCGTCCAGCTTTTGATTTCTTTTTCGCGAGCTATGGCGTTGAGCACGTATTTCGTTTCTTCGTACCAAACGAGAAAAAAAGTATGGTATTTATTAGAGAAACCATTGTGAATTCCCACGAAATGTTCGATTAACCGATAAGGGAGATGATTTGTCATGCCCGTATAAAGAGTGGCGTGACGCCAATCAGTTAGGATATATGTCCAAAAACGTGGTGGCTGATTGTTCATAGAAATTATTGGGTGGTTTGGCTGTTGTGGTGGCGACAAAGATTGAGAAATAAACCACCGCAAACAAGCACGTCATCCACCCACAGCAACTTTGTCTCCGCCGCAGCGGACTATTTGAGGAACAATAGACCCTTACAAGGGTGACAAAGATTGGGAAATAGACCGCCGCATACAAGCCAGCAAATCTTCACAGCAAATCTTCACAGCATACACCCACAGCAACTTTGTCATTCTTGTAAGAATCTATTTCACGCTTGTTTGCCTCCCACAATACCACGCTCCTCCGCGCTTAGCTGATAAAGCTCATACACCAATTCATCTATTTCCGCTTCCAAGACTGTCGTGTCTTCGCCGTTTTGCTTGGCATTAAGGACTTGGGTAACGATGTTGGCGATTTTTGTTTTGGATGCTTCGCTGGCATTGGGGATGGGTAAAGTTTTCACATGCACTGCGCGTAACTCTAACCTACCGCCTTTGTCAGCATCTCCTAACACAGAACAGATTGCTTTTAGATAATACCAGGCGAGCTTTGAATTTAAGTAGCCAAGGAGAAAGTAGTCTTCAATTGGAATGAAAAATGTTTTGTCGTTCAGGAAAAGTGTATCTCTATCAAAGGCAAAACGGCTTTCCTTTCCTATTACCGGATAAATTATTTTAGGCAAGTTGAAAGATTCATAATAGGCAACGGTATCCTGAATTTCATACCAAGCGTATGGGCCCTGCTTTCTACCGCTCACTCCATCTGGTTCTAATTTCTCCCGAAACGCTGAAAGATGATTGCGCACAGAAGGATATTTCTCAATATCAATTCCTCTTTGCGTGAAAATAATAAACCTGTCGGCCTCTCTAATTTCATATTTGCGCACATCATCCCCTACTCTAAAAGGGAAAATGATTTCTGCTGCATTGGCATCTTGATTGATTAATTCGTCGCGCTTCTTGGCATCAATTACAAATGCAGGGTTGAAGCCCGTCTTTACCCCATAGTTAATTTTATTGCCGACATATTCCCCAAGCGAAACTGTCCCTACTTTCATCTTTTCTATTAAGAAGCTACCGCTCTCATTTGCCAAAGTCCAATTGTCGCCGCTAACTGCGCTTTCTGGTAATGGTTCAGCGATTGTTGTAAGCAATGTTTCCAAAGATTCAAAGTCAAGACTCTTTACCTGTGCGAAGGAAACTGCGTTGGTTGGTGGCTTTTTCGTTAAGGAGAAGATAGCGGGGAAAGTGGCTGCATTTTCAAATACCGGTAGTTCGCCAAAATCAATAATCCTTTCAAGATTGTGGCTTCGCAAATAATGCCTCAAGCTTTTACCATAATTGGCCCTCATAAACTTATTGGAAGTAATCATGGTAAAATGTCCGCTATTCTTGAGGAGGCCAATTCCTAGTTCAAAGAAATAAACCAGTAAGTCGGCAGTTCCAGCAAAGACATTCTTGTAAGCTTCCTTCAAATACTTTTTAGCATCCCCCAACTCTTCCTGCCGGATATACGGCGGATTCCCAATCACGACATCAAAACCCATAAACCGCGCCTCATTATCCAGCACTTCGGGGAACTCAAAGCGCCATTCAAAGGCCTGTTCGTAAATCTTGTTGTTCTTTATGTCCTGTACTTCCGTGCTGAGTTTGTCAATGTCTTTTTCCAGCTTCTCGCGCTGGGTTTTGCGCTGTTTGCTTTCGGCTTTGCTGAGTTCAAAAATCTCTCTTTGGTTCATCAAGGCTTCGTATTCGCCATTCAGTTTGCTTAGCTTTTTCAGCTTTGGATCGTTGCGGCCAATCTCTGTGCGGAAGTCCTTCTTAATTCCTTCTATCAAAGCTTCCAACCCACGCTTTTCTTCCTTGCCTTTAGCTTCTTTATAATCTTGCACAAAACCCCGGTAGGCGTTAATATCCCATTTCAAAGATTTGAGCGCGGGTGCCAGGTCGGCATCCAATGCAAAGCGCGATACCAGCGAGTTTCCCGTCTTGATGTTGATGTCAATATTGGGCAAAGTCTCCAGTTCGGTATAGCCGCTATCTGCTGTGTAGTAGGCATTCTTCAATAGTTCTATCCACAGCCGCAGCCGGCAAATCTTCACCGAGTTGGGGTTGATGTCCACGCCAAACAAGCAACCTTCTATCAGGCGTTGTTTCTCATGAAAAAGCGTTTCCTGCACCCTGCGGCTTTCCTTGCCCTGCGGATTGTATTGGAAGAGTTCGCCCCCGTCCGTCACAATCAGTTCATCGTTTTCTACCACTACATCCACATCGCGCAGCAGCTTGCCTTCGGCATCTTGCAAGATGCGCAGCTCGCTTTTGATGGCTATGATTTCGTTGAGCGCAGAGACGAGGAAGTGCCCCGAACCCACAGCGGGGTCGCAGATGGTGAGTGAGTTGATGAGCTTGTTGGCGGCATCCCTGTCTATGTCTCTGGGTATGGCATTATAGACTTCATCCAGCGTGGTGTAGCGGTAGGGCGCGTCTGTGGCTTCGTCATTTTTTTGGCGCATCGCTTCATTGAACTTCTGCACTACGGCACGGCGAATGGTTTCGCGGCACATGTACATCGTCACAAATCCGGGCGTGAAAAACGAGCCGTCTTTGTAACCATTTATCTTTTCAAAAATCAATCCGAGTACAGAGGCATTGATGAGGTTCTTGTTCTCTTCTTGTATTTCCTCCGCCCCTTCGGATGTGAAGTCGTAAGCATCGAGAAAGCGAAAGAGATAGTCTAATGTGCTGAGCGAACCGGCCAATGTTTTGCCCTTATCGTCCTTCAATACCGTGTGGGCAGCGAGGGGTAGTTGCAGTTGGTTGTCGAGGTTGCTGGTAT
>JBDTKK010000398.1:0-2640 GCA_039935335.1 Chitinophagaceae bacterium | reverse complement strand
GGTGAGCATTGGCTGGGATGGACTTTTGTACGATTGCGATTTCAATCAGATGCTCGATTTGAAAGTGGCTTGCAAAGGACAACACATCGCCGATTTTGACCTCGAAGCCTTAGAAAGACGAGAAATTCTCGTCGGTCAACATTGCTACGGTTGTACCGCCGGCGCGGGCAGTAGTTGCGGTGGACAAACGGCATAAAAAGTCGTAAAAATTCCCAACACCTTAGTGTCTCTTAGTGCTCTTAGTGTCTTAGTGGTGAGGTCTTTTAAATAAATCTTACCCCTTCAACTTACTAAACCCCAGCATCTTCACCATCCAATCCGGCAAAGGCTTTTCCAGTCCGCGTTTCTTTAAATTGAGATGGAGGTTTAAGGACTTCAAAATGGGTACCCGATGGGTTTCTACCAATTCTATCAACGTACCATCGGGGTCTTCAACATAACAAAAACGCCCCGCAGCTTTTTCCATCGCAAAGGAGTTTTGACTATCGATAGTAAAATGAAATCCAGAAGCTGCTGCATGAGCTTTTAATCCGTCCATATTCAAGACATCAAAGCAGAGATGAATGAAGCCTGGGTCGCCCCAAAAGCGGTCTTGATAAATGTGCTTTCCCGTTCCGTCCATTCGCTGAACCAATTCTACCTGCACGGAGCCTAAAAGCTTTCCAAACGCGCCTCTTCCATCAGATTGCTTTTCCAAAAGCACGCGCCGAACCTTCAATTTTCCTTCGGGTTCATTAGCATCTTCAACTTCTTCTGTTCGGTCATTCAACACTAGGTTCAAGCCTAAAATCTCTTGATAAAATGGTAATGATTTTTGCAAATCGCTCACGCCAATCACAGCGCCCAAAACCCCGCCTGTAGCGCATTTCAAGCCATTGAATTGCTCGCCATATTGCTTTACCAAAAAGCGATGTCCGGTATTGTCCGTCACCCAGAATGAAGCTTCGTTCAGCCCTTCCAAAACATTAATTTCCGATAGTGAAATGGCAGATTGCTTGGAAAGATGCTTATGTGCTTCATTAATATCCGCACACTTTATGATGGCCGCATTAATACCTAAATCTCCAAAACGGCTTGGGGGATTTTGCGCCTTTGGAGTTCGGTTTAAAAATTGCCAGACTTCAAATCCACCACCGCCTTGCAGGTTCAAGGTCAATAAGGCACGTCTATTGTAAACCGTATTGCCCGTATATCGCGTCATCAGTTTCGCCTCCGAAGAATCATCGAAAACCAACACGTTCATCCCAAAAAGAACTTTGTAAAAATTAGCCGCCTCAAGGGCATTGCATACCCCAATCCCGATTTGCTGTATTCCTGTGATGTATGATTGCGGCATAGGTCTAAGTCGTAAAAATATACGCAAAAACCGAGCTTATGGATTGCGGTTTTTTTAAAAAATAGTGCAGTGATTCAAAAAACAAAAAAGCCGCAAATACCAATGGTGCTGCGGCTTTCAAAGAAATGATTGTTGCTCTTACACGATGTTCACCAAAGTGATTTCAAAGTTCAAAGCCTCTCCCGCTAAAGGATGGTTGGCATCCAAAATGATGAAATCATCGGACACTTCTGCAACGATTACTGGAAACACATGTCCCTGATCATCGCTCAACTGCAATTCCTGTCCTACTTCAGGGCTCAACTCAGGGTCAAATTCGGCACGAGGCATTTTTACCAAAGCCTCCTGTGTGCGCTCGCCATAAGCTTCGTCCACATGGATGTGTACCGACTTTTTATCGCCTGTTTCCATGTCAATCATTGCTGCATCGAATCCGGGAATTACCATGCCTTCGCCCACTTTAAACTCCAATGGCTCGCGGCCTTCAGAGGAGTCGAACAATTCGCCGCTCTGTAGCGTCCCTACATAATGTACCTGAACGGTGTCACCAGATTTTACCTTTGCCATACGTGTTGGTTTCTTGAGATTTTTTGATAGCGGACGAAGGTAAGCCTTGCGAGCCGTTACCTTAGCAGCTTATGAGCTTTAGAGTGCTTTTTTTGTTTGTTTTAAGTTTCGTTTTCGCTTTGCAAATACAAGCCCAACGTATCATTCCAGGTGCAGAAAGGCTGGATAAATACTTGCCCCTTTTAACTGGAATGCGTGTTGCCGTTGTGATGAATCAAACATCCAGAGTTGGTAATTCTTTACTTGCCGATATACTTTTAAAGCGTGGTATTCACTTAGTGAAAATTTTCGTTCCTGAACATGGATTCCGCGGCACGGGCGATGCCGGTGCACATATCAATAGCTCCAGAGACTCTGAAACGGGACTACCCGTCATTTCCCTTTATGGAAATAATAAAAAACCTAAAGTCGAACAGTTGCAAGACGTCGACATTGTTCTTTATGACTTGCAGGACGCCGGCGCCCGCTTCTATACCTATATATCAACGCTTCAATACGTGATGGAAGCCTGCGCGGAAAGTGATAAACGCCTCATTATTCTTGATCGCCCCAATCCAAATGGTGGCTATGTGGACGGGCCAATTTTAGATACTTCCCTGCGCTCTTTTGTGGGCATGCAGCCGATACCTATAGTATATGGTATGACGCCCGGCGAATATGCGCGGATGCTGGTGGGTGAACATTGGATGAAAAATTCCGAACGTTTGCGGCTAGAAGTCATTCCCTGCGACCATTGG
>JBDTKK010000397.1:0-13777 GCA_039935335.1 Chitinophagaceae bacterium | reverse complement strand
TCACATCATGAACTCTAAGAATAGTGGCTCCTTCGCGTAGCGCAACCATATTCAAAGCTGTAGTTCCGTTCAGTGCATTTTTGGGATTCACCCGAAGTGCTTTACAAATCATGGATTTTCTGGAAAGTCCCGCCAGTAAAGGTTTCCCAAGGATTCTGAAGCAACTGAATTGATCTAGCATTTCATAATTGTGTGCTACCGTTTTCCCAAATCCAAAGCCGGGGTCAAGAATTAAATCTCGAATTCCAGCCGCTTCGCACTGGTTGACAACATCCTTCAAAAACTCCAAAACTTCTACGGTTACGTGTTCATAATGCGGAGCAATTTGCATGGTATCCGGTGAGCCCTGCATGTGCATAGCTATATACGGTACACCAAGCTGGGCAACTGTTTCAAGCATTTTTTGGTCGCGCCCCGCCGTGATGTCATTTACGATATCTGCACCTGCCTGCACCGCGTTTTCCGCTACGTCAGCATGGCAAGTATCAACAGAAATCCAAGCCTCCGGAAATTTTTCTTTGATTTTTTCGATGACCGGAATTACTCGTAAAAGTTCTTCTTCAAAACTTACTTCTTCTGCGCCTGGCTTAGATGAGGCACCGCCCACATCAAGGATCGTAGCACCATCACGAAGCATCATTTCTGCTTGGTCAAGAATGTTTTCCAGTTGCATGGTAGAAGAATAGAAGCTGTCTGGAGTTGCATTCAGGATGCCCATCACTATGGGCTTGTCGATACACAACATTCGTCCGCGCGACCTTAGCGTACCCGCAACAGTCAATACCTTATTTTTGAAACCCATCCTAGTTCAAAGAAAATGCAGGACAACGGCATTGCCAATTTAACCTCCGCTGTGAGCCAAACTACCTACCAATACCGCAAAGTCGTGACGCGCTGCAAGGATTTATTTCTGCAAAAGGCGGCTGATTATGGAACGTCTTGGAGAGTGCTTCGTCCCATTTCTTTGGTTGATCAGATTTACATCAAAGCCTGGCGTATTCGCCAAATTCAGGAGGCAGGAAAGCAACAAATCGCTGATTCCATAGAAAGTGAATTTATGGGCATTGTGAACTATGGTATTATCGCCTTAATTCAAAGCTCTGCACACGAGGATACAGATTGGAATTGGACAGCACAACAAGCCGATGAAGCCTACGCTAAAGAGCTTAGCAAAGTGGAATCCCTCATGCTTCAAAAGAATCATGACTATGGAGAGGCATGGCGGGAAATGAGTCAGCAATCCATCGTTGACCTTATTTTGGTGAAGCTTTTGCGGCTGAAGCAAATCATTGCAAACGATGGTCGCACAAGCGTTTCAGAAGGTATGGATGCCAATTTTCAAGACATCGTAAACTATGCCGTTTTCGCATTAATACGGCACGAGGAAGCTTAATTCCTTTAATATTTTTCAATTTTATCCCCATAAACAAAAACCAAAAACAGACATGACTACTTCAGTACAAAATTCCGGAAAGTCAGGCCTCAATATTTTCTTGCAAATCCTCCGCGTCATCGTTGGGGTGCTTTTCATTTTCTCTTCGATTGTGAAAGCCAATGACCCCAGCGGCCTTGCCAATAAAATGACGGAGTTCTTTGAACCGGCCGTACTTAATATTTCGTGGCTCATTCCGCATGTACTTGCCTTTTCTATTATGCTCATCACAGCAGAATTTGTGCTGGGTATCACTTTGCTCATCGGTTTTGCCTGGCGCTTTTTTGCTTGGCTAATGCTCGGCATCAATATCTTTTTCACCTTCCTCACCGCCTACATTTATTATTGGGATATCATCAAGCATTCCGCTAAAGTGCGCGAGTGTGGCTGCTTTGGCGATTGTATTCCAATTTCTAATTCCGAGACTTTTTGGAAGGATGTCATCCTTTTGGCCATGGCTATTTTGCTTTTCATTTTTAGAAAACGCATTAGGCCACTCCTTCCAAAATATCCGAACACCTCCGTTTTTATACTTTCTATTTTCTTCATTTTAGGCGTTCAATGGTGGGCAATGGAGCATCTTCCTTTCCACGATTGTATGCCATATAAGGTGGGCAATAGCATTTGTGATGGCATGAAAGCGCCTACTACATGCATACCAGACAGTGTAGAAATGGTCTTTGTTTACAAACATGATGGCAAGACTGTTGACGTAACCATGGATAAAATTGGGGAGATAGACAGCACTTGGGAATACGTGGACAGAAAGGATAAAATGGTGCGCAAAGGCAATGGACTTTGCGACCCGCCAATCAAAGACTTTGTGATTCGCGATTACGCTGGAAATGATTTCACTCAACCTATGTTGGAGGATCCGGGCTACAAATTCTTGCTTTTTATAAAAGACCCAGAACACGCTCGTAAAGACAACATTGATCGTCTAAGAGCCTTATCAGCAGCGGCACAGAGCAAAGGCATTTCCATTTATATTCTTTCCAGTGGAAGCCGCGAGGCCAATGATGCTTGGCAAAAATGGGCGGCACTTCCTTCTTCCGAGATCTACACCTTCGACCAAGTGGCGAGTAAGACAGCAATGCGCACCGATCCTGGATTAATGTTGCTGAAAGGTTGTGTGATAAAAGGCAAATGGAGCTTCCGAGATTATCCAAAAAGTCTGGAAGCAGCGGGCATAAATTGATGACTGCTTTTGGTGTCTTTGGGAAAGTCAATTGCGGCGTTGCTTATTTTTATGTAGAAAATTCAAGGTCTAATTGAAGTACATCTTCCGCCGATTTCTGTACAGCTTATTCGTGCTTTGGGGCGTTGCCACTCTGGTGTTTTTCCTGTTCAATGTATTGCCGGGAGACCCTGCGCGGCTCACGCTTGGCCAACGGAGCGACCTCGCTTCCATAGCAGCAACACGCAAAGCTTTGCATCTTGACCAACCCATGCTCACCCGCTATAGATTGTACCTGAATGATCTTTCTCCAATCGGTATTATTTCAACTAAAGCATCTTCGGAAAGCCTGGCAGGCCTGCATTTGAGCCAATTATCGGACAGCAGTTTTCTCGCTTTAAAAAGTCCGTATCTCGGACGTTCTTATCGAACAAGAAGAGAAGTGACAGCCATCTTGGGCGAAGGTCTTCCGGGGACGATTGTGCTTGCTTTATCAGCCATGTTGTTTGCTACCATTTTAGGAATTGCTCTCGGCATTATTGCAGCCTTGAAAAAGGGAACAGCCTTTGACACGGGCGCTATCGCGGCTTCTGTGGCTGGTATTTCTATGCCTTCATTTTTCGCGGGCCTCATCGTTGCCTATGTGTTTGGCTACTTGCTCAGCAAATACACTGGCTTGTCTATGACGGGTAGCTTGTACGAGTATGATGCGTTTACAGGAAGGCATCTCGCGTTGCGAAATTTGATACTTCCGGCACTGGCTTTAGGGGTAAGGCCATTAGCCATTATCACCCAACTCACGCGGAGTTCTATGCTCGATGTGCTGAATCTGGACTATATCCGAACAGCCTATGCGAAGGGCTTGAGTCGGACAAAAGTTGTGCTTCGCCATGCACTGCCTAATGCGCTAAATCCTGTGCTCACAGCCATCTCCGGCTGGCTGGCGGAGTTGTTGGCTGGCTCGTTTTTCGTGGAATTTATTTTTGGCTGGAAGGGTATCGGAAAGATTACGGTTGATGCACTCGACAAGTTTGATTTCCCACTCGTCATGGGTTCCGTATTGCTTACAGCACTCATCTTCATCATTGTCAATTTCCTGACCGATGTGCTGTATGGATTTTTGGATCCAAGAGTTCGTATCTAACTATGTCGTTGGTTGCACTTTTACGCCCGCTGTTACCTTCGCCCCAATGATTGCAAATCTGATTTTAATTGGCCTTTTGCTGGTGGTAGCCATCCAGGTTGCAGTCTTGGGAGGCGTTTATTTCAAGCTCTTTTCTCTTTCTAAAGATGTTCGATTTGAACCCGAATTCGACGACAATGAAGCGTGTGCAACGCTTTTCGTTTCCGTCATTATATGTGCTAAGAATGAAGCGGAGAATTTGAAAAGCTTTCTTCCAAAAATCCTAGCTCAAAATTATCGCTACTTAAGTGAAGCGATAGCTTTTGAAGTTGTAGTGGTCAATGATGCTTCTGATGATGCTACTGGCGCGGTGTTGAACGAATTGGCTACTAAAAATAGGCATCTTAAAATAGTGACGATTGATGCCGCAGAACGAAGAGGATTTCCAGGTAAAAAATTCGCGCTTTCTCGCGGTATTGCGATCGCGTCAGGTAATTGGATAGTGTGTACAGATGCAGATTGCGAGCCGGCCTCGGAAATGTGGCTGCATTACATGGTTGCACCCTTCAGAAAGGATAAGCGCATTATAGCTGGATTTGGAGGCTATAAACGAACGTCAGGTTGGCTTAACATCTTTATTCGCTACGAAACGATGCATACTTTCTTTTCGCTGTATGCCTTTGCCAAAGCAGGTTTACCTTACATGGCTGTGGGTAGAAACATGGCTTTTACCAAAGAAGATTTTGCGAAAGCAGAAGCTAATCCGACTTGGGAAAAATTGCCTTCCGGCGATGACGATTTGCTCGTTTCGCTTTGTGCCACCAAACAGAACTTTGATGTCGTTGCGTACCCCGAATCGTTTACTTGGAGCGATGCAAAAAGTAGCTTAAAGGAATATGTAGCACAGAAGCAAAGACACGTTTCCACCGGGAAATATTATCCGAAGAAAATCAAAGCTCTACTTGGTCTTTTTGCCTTGTCAATTGCGCTATGGTGGCCGCTCTTGCTTTTGTTTTGTCTTTATTCCTACCCAAATAATTTGCTGATTTTTGTGGGCTTTCTTTTGCCAATAATGTTCTATGTCGGCTTGATGCAATTTGGTGCAAAGCAGCTTCGTGAACGAACTAATCTGCTGGGCTGGCTAGGGTTTTTACTTTGCTGGACAATCTATAATGTCGTACTTGCCCCTTATATTTTATGGAAGAACAAAATGCACTGGAAGTAATCACCCAATATTTTTCAGGCTTTACGGATCAGCAATTGTCGCAGTTTGCCGCATTGATGCCCTTGTACAAGGAATGGAACGCACAAATCAATGTGATATCCCGAAAGGACATCGATGCTTTGTATGAAAAGCATGTCTTGCATTCGCTCGCTATAGCTGCGGTTTGCACTTTCAATGATGGTGCTCAAGTGGTTGACATCGGTACTGGTGGCGGATTTCCGGGTATTCCCTTGGCTATTTTTTTCCCGGAGGTAGAGTTCGTTTTGAGCGATAGTATCGGCAAGAAAATCAAGGTCGTGAACGAGATTGCTTCTGCTATTGGCTTGAAGAATGTAACTGCCATTCATTCCCGAGTAGAAGAATTAAAAGGTCGCAGTTTTGATTTTGCTGTTTCGCGTGCCGTTGCTCCTGTGGGAGAACTTTGGGGCTGGGTAAAGCCTATGCTTCGTGTCGGGAAAAAGAGTGAGGAGTATCGCAATGGAATGATTTGTCTAAAGGGCGGTGATTTGCGAAAGGAATTTGAAGAGAGTGGGGTAAAGCCGCGCCTGCTGCCTATTTCAGAAATTTTTAAGGAAGAAGTTTTTCAGGAAAAATACCTGGTGTTTGTGCCGAAGTAGCGTTATTTCCTGAAGAAATTCTCCGCCGCCCTGCGTCCGCTTTCCACCAAAATATCTTTGTCCGCTTTTCGGAGTTTTCGAACTCTCGGTTCAATTCCTGCAGTACTGATATAGATGCTTCGTATAGCTTCCTCCTGCATGGAGGTTTTTCGGTTCAGTGTTTCAATGACGAGGTTGTAAAATGCACCGATATAGCTTCTCAAACTGTTGATTTGATAGGGCGCAATGACTCTATTGGAATTATTGAAAGAATCCACCTGTTCCGGCCTTTCCAATTTCAATCCAAGCGTTTCCCAATTTGCCTTTCCCGAATCGAAAATGCCGATAGGATAGTTCATCAATATCCCGCCATCCGCGTACACATCGCCGCTTTTCGATTTCTTGCCAAGGCTATCCAATTTCATTGCTCTGAAATAAAGAGGAATGGACATACTCGTTCTAACAGCTACTGAAACCAGCATATTCGGGGTTGTTTTCCAAGAAAAAATCTGGAGTCTCTGGCGGCTAAGATTGGTTGCCGTCACATATAGGTCTTTGTAGTGCGCCTTAGTTAAAGTGAGCAGATGCAACTGCTCAAAAGTGAGTTGATTTTTTCCGGTTTTTTCCTCAAGATGCTTTTCTATCCAGCGTTCCAGCACATCACCTTTGTACCAACCTAGTTGCTTGCGCATTCTTCTTTGTCCTCCTAAAAAGAACCATTCGCCATCATTGAAGTCCTGAATTTTTAGTTGGTAAAGAATGGATTTAATTTCCGCAGCATTGTAGCCCACGCAAACCAAAGCTCCTGCTATAGCGCCAACCGACGTCCCTGCTATGTTCCGCAGACTGTCGGTGATGTGCTTTTTGTCCAGTATTTCCATAGCTCCTGCATACGCGATCCCACGAATGCCACCCCCTTCCAGTGCCAAATTTTTGTATCGCTGTGCATTGCTTTGAGCAACGAAAAAGAGCGGACAACAGGCGAGCATCAGGGTTTTGAGCATTGACTATTAGATTGAAAAATGAAAAACAAGACGGGATTTCAGACGAAGCAATATTGAGATAGTTCCTGCAACGGATGTTCCTTAATTTCGCAGCCAATTTCACACTCTTTACGCTACAATATTTAATACAGAATGGGTCGCATTTTTGAAGTTAGGAAGGCTACTATGTTTGCTCGGTATGACCGCATGGCGAAGCAATTTACCCGCGTTGGTCGCGAAATAGCGATTGCCGTGAAAAAGGCTGGCCCGGAACCCGACAACAACCCCATGCTCCGCCGCGTCATGCAGAATGCGAAGAGCTATAACATGCCTAAAGACCGCGTGGATGCTGCTATCAAAAACGCGCTGGGCAAGGACACTAGCAACTACGATGAGGTACTTTATGAAGGTTATGCACCACATGGTATCGCTTTGATGGTGGTGACTACAACCGACAATACAACCCGCACCGTGGCCAATGTTCGCGCCCTTTTCAATAAAGGCGGTGGCAACCTCGGCAATAGCGGCTCCGTCGGATTTTTATTCCGTCATCTGGGGGTTTTCAAACTGAAACCTGAAGGTATCGACCTCGAAGAACTCGAACTGGAACTGATAGATTTTGGTCTGGAAGAAGTAGGTGAAGATTCCGAAGGAAATGTAATTGTCCGCTGCGGTTTTACCGACTTTGGCAACATGCAGAAGGCTTTAGAAGAAAAGGGCATGGAAGTCATTTCTTCAGAGATAGAATGGTTAGCCGAAAACACCACCGAGATTCCTGAAGAGCAACAGGAAGATGTGTTTAAGCTCATTGCCAAACTGGAAGAAGACGAAGACGTGCAGCAAGTTTTTCACACCATGGCTTAACCCAATAAAGAAGAATGTACGACCGCTCTGCGCCCAAGCCAAAACCTCTCCGCCTGATTGTGGGCCGAAACCCAGTGTCAGAAGCACTTTCAGGGGGCGTGGCGATTGAGAAAATCTTCTTGTTGCGCTCTGCCAATGGCGAAGAAATTTCAACGATAAAGAGGCTTGCAGCGCAGCATAACATTCCGCTTACCCAAGTTCCTGTCGAGAAGTTGGATCGATTCACCAAAGCCCAACATCAGGGCGTAGTCGCGCTGGCAGGTTTGCTGCAATATGTCGAATTGCAAGACGGTATTAGCTACGTGGTGGACAAAGGCGAGGTGCCTTTATTCCTCATGCTAGACGGTGTGACCGACGTGCGTAACATCGGTGCCATTGCCCGCACAGCCTGGTGTAGTGGCGCACAAGGGCTCATTCTTCCTACCTCTCATGCGGCGACTTTGGGCGAAGATGCAATTAAGACTTCTGCGGGTGCTTTAAATAAAATAATGCTGCTACGCACTGCTTCCGTACAGCAAGGCATGGACGTACTTCGCCTCAATGGCATTCAGATTTTGGGAACGGAAATGCGCGGTTCTATTCCTATTCGGGAAGTTGATTTTAGTATTCCGACCTGCATCGTGATGGGTGCGGAAGACAAGGGTATTTCCAAGGACGTATTGAAACGCGCGGATATTCTCATTCGCATCCCGATGGCGCAGAAGTTTGATTCGCTGAATGTGTCTGTCGCGGCAGGAATGATATTGTATGAGGCGATGCGGCAAAGGAATTAAAAATGCAAAATTAAAAATGCAAAATTGAAAATGCCCTAATTGACTCGTTTGGCTTAATTGAAAAAACGAGGGCTTGCTATTTGGAACGCCGTAACTTGTACGAGCTTTAAGGTTGCCTGTCGGTCACAGTGAAAGGGCTGGAAGACAAACAATAGCCAAGTTTTTTTAGAAAGTGTTGGGGGAAATTTAGGCGACATCTTTAGTTTTAAGTGGAAGTACTTTGCGTTTTGATTGGCGAACTTCAAAACGCTTTTGTTGACATCGAAAACCTTTAGCATGGAACGATTTGATGATATGGCCGGAATTAGGAAAGCCTTTAATTAATGGCGCACAAAGTAATATGTCTGCATATGCAACCCACCGATCAAATAGTAGAAAACATCCTGACCCACAATGAAGCTCCTTTGGCCGAGTTTCTTGGCTTGACTGCGAAAAAGCTATTTTACTTACTTTATGAGCCTTTTACCGATAGTTCTCCCGTCCGGCTGCGTACCGATATTGACGATGAAACATTAGACAGAATACCGTTATTTCGCATTGCTGAAGAGTATTTAAAAATCATTCAGAGAGACAAATTCATCAAGCTGACTCCGCTTGGTGCGTTACCCAAAAAGGTTATGGTAGAATTGTATGAGCATCATTTTTTACTGGATGAATATATTGAGAGTGGGTTGATAAAGCTTTGGAAAGAAGAGGATTGTATCTCCATTTTAAGTATGAAAATAGCTATTGGCACCACTGGATTGCTGAAGAAGCTCCACAATAAACTTTCCCTTACCAAGAAGGGAGAAAAGCTATTGAAGGTTGAAAATCGTAGTCAGCTTTTCCACGCATTTTTCCACGCATTTACGCAAAATTTTAATTGGGGTTTCAATGATGGTTTTACGGATCAGCCTATTGGGCAACTTGGTTGGGCGTATTCAGTTTTAATGCTCGCTAAGTTTGGTAATCAAGAACAAACAGTTGATGCCTATGCAGATAGGTATCTGAACGTATTTCCAAATTCACTGTCACTCTTTTCAGCAAGCTATACCAGCCCAAAGAATCACTTTTCACATTGCTTCGGTGTTCGGACTTTTGAAAGATTTTTGTATTGGTTTGGTTTTGTAACTGTTTCTAGACACGGCATTTATATGAACCATGATAAAGATAAATTTGTAGCGACTGATTTAATTAGTAGCGTATTTATTTTTGAAGAAACGAAATAATTCGAAATATTTTTTGCTACATTACCGAAAGACGACGCTTTAATCGCACACAATGATGATATGCCACACATACCTGCATTCTCTTGTTATGTTATTATTCAGTATGAAATCAGAAGATAAAGACATTATATTTTTGTCAGAGTCTAATACACCGGCCTATTTATTTCAATCGCATCACCTCATTCAGCAAAGACGGTAATCCATTTTTTTCAAGCCTGTCACTTGTCCAATAGCTAAGTACAGCACAAACAAATCTTCCCCTGACAGGAGTTGCAATATAATAGACTATCAAAGTTCTACTTCCTTTAGTGTTAAGAAGAAGATTTGTTCCAGCTTTTGCATGGTACCGAATTTTTTTCGCTGAAACCTTTGTTCCTTCGAAAGAGACGGGTATTATTTCCTCCTTTTCTATTTTAAAAAGATGCGACCCGATATATGCGTGTTCCTGAAATTCACAATACTTTTTTGCTTCGTCCAGACTAGGGTGGATACTCCAATTCATCATTCCATCCCTGCTACAATGCAGCGCAGTAGCCCCCCGCCAACTACAAATATTAGGAAGCTCAATTTTTCTACCACAAAAATCAAATATAATGGGCGGTTTTGCGTGCGAAGTTAAGGAATCTGGTATCCAATCCGGATGCTTTGCGAGTTCAAATATTTCTCTTTCAAAGGCAATTCCGAGGTTTAGCAATCCACTTACTGACATGCCTAAAACAGTATCTGGCGCAATCTGAAAGAAGGTGCACTGACTGAAAATACCCAAATAGTTTGAGCCATTCCATACATCTTTTATGATAAATGTAGGAACGCCTAAAGAACTGTCAGCAATTGCGTGATAACCCTGATGAAGCCCGAGGCGGGGGAACATTCTAGAAAAATAGGGCTTTGAAAAATTACCCTGTGCACGTTCAATAGTGATATTATAGCCTCGAATATTCAGTAAAAGTGTATTGTTTACATATATCCCGTGGGTATAATTTAGCAATGCCAAATTCGGTTTTTGTTGGGCAATTGCACTATGAAATAAGACAAAGAGCATTAAGAATGAGAGATATACTCTTGTAGTCATAAAAATTAGTTTGTATGCCTTAATGCCGTTTGCTCGTTTTACAAGTGTATGGCTATCAGACAAGTAATCGGCTCAAATCTACATCTTTTTCTGGTCAAAATAGCTTTTGTTTGAGCTCCATTTATTCTTTCAAGGAGACGTAATTAGTAGCCCTGAAAGCTGCCGTCTTACTCCTTCGTAAACGTAAACGAACTTCCGCCTTGCCTTAAAATCATCGTTTTTTCCGCAGGATTAAACTCCATTTTTATACCCGCAGCTTCAAATTTGAATTTGTCCTTTTCAGTTGCTTCAAGCCCAAACGCACTCTGACTTGTGGCTTGTGCCATCAACGTTTTGCCTTCCTTGGTCACGGTTATTTTAAGGAAAATATCCTTACTTGAATAAAGCCCTAGGTACTTATCTAATTCTGCTGTTGTTACGTCATAGCTTTTAAAACTTGGAATCTCATAAGTTTTGTTGAATATGGCGCTCAATAAAACGATGGAAATGTCATTGTTGTTATAGTTGCTTCCATTCGAAGTCAGCGCAAATCCAACTTTCTCCGTTGAGAAATAGCCATAAACAGCACTAAAACCATCTATCCCTCCAGTATGTCCATAACTGATTTTGTCCCCAAATGGCATTTGAAAAAGCCCATAACCATAATGGTCTTTCATCGTCTTCATCAACTCAAGGCTTTTAGCTGAAATGATTTTACCGTTGAATAGGGCATAGGCAAATTTTGTCAAATCGCTTGGCGTGGACACAATATCCCCTGCGCCCATCGGAATGATCATGTCCGTTTCTTTTTCCTTTATCCACGTTGTTCCGAATTTATACGACGAGCATTCATTGTCTTTAAGGTTAATTTTCCCGCCAACATAAGTATTTTTAAGTCCGACGGGCTTGATGATTTTTTCGGTCAGTATTTCCGAATAAGGCTTTTTATAGACTTTCTGCAAAATGTAACTCAACAATACATAATTAGAGTTGCTGTATTCAGCTTTGCTGTCCGGTTCAAAATCGCTTCCTCCTATTTCAATGATTTTCACCATTTCGGCTTCGGACTTTGCTTGGTTATTCCAGTCCAAATAAGTTGAATCGTTGGTGAAATTGTGAATGCCACTTCTATGGTCTAACAGATTGCTAATCGTGATTTTATCGGCATTTGTAATGCCCGGGAAATAGCTGTTGAGCTTTGTATCAAGCTTGAGTTTCTTTTCTTCAATTGCTTTCAAAACCAAAGTACTGGTAAATGATTTGGAAATGGAGCCAATTCTGTATTTAGTGTTTTCATTTGACTTTGTATTAGTCTCAATGTCAGCAAATCCAATGGACTTTGTGTACACCACTTTACCATTTTCAGAAAGCGCCACACTGCCCATAAACCTATTGCTTTTTTCCAATTCCTGGAAATAGTTATCCAGCTTCGCTTTGTCAAAGGTTTGGGCAAATCCGGTATGAAGTAATAAGCCAAAAACTAATGTGGCTATTGTTTTTTTTATCATCGTTGTTAGCGTTTCTGTGATTTGGCGTGACTGCAAAGATTTTGGCAGTTCGGATATTTAAACCCAAAAGTATTGCAAAGTACGGAAATTAAAAATGCTTTTTTGGGATTAAGAAAACATACTTGCTACAGCGAGGCTGAAGCGCTATATTTGTGGCAACGGGGAATTTCATTCTGCAATGTCGTATTCATTCCAATAAAATGTTGCTTCTTCATCACCTATAGTTTTATAATAATCTGCCAGTCTTATGAATAAACCATCCCCGATACTCTTCTCTGTTATAGAAAGTAGGGTTCAGACAAAGTTCAATATTCCATCCATCCTTCCTTTCAGCTTCAATCAATGAATTGACTTCCCGTTCCAATTTTGTTTTATGAGGAAGGAATGGAAGATTTGGTATAGGCAGAGCTTTCGTGTATGGGTTACGCGCTATGTTTGCGACTACGGGGCAATTAAAATCGGGTTTATCCAAGGCTCCCCAATTGTTTCAGTACTTTATCAAAATCACTTTCAAAAACTTTGTCCCGCACAATTCTATATTTTTCAAATTCACTTTCTGCTAATGCCAATGCGACTGCATGTGTAACGCTGCCTGCATCTTTCAAAATTGCTTTTTCATTAAATTGCAAAAAGGAATCTAATTTTTTTATCCAATCTTTCATATACATCACAACGCCTTTGTCTGCCTGACTTTCGGCATAGTCCAAATACATGGTAACAATACGATTTAAGCCGTTCAATTCCTGTTCATTCAAATAATTTTTTGCAATTCCCACATCTGTCTTTCTAATTTCCCCTTCGGGTGCATTCTTCCAAGTGGTCAAACCCATGTTTTCGTTCCTGCTGTCAGCTCGTGAAGAAACAAGTTCAGCGGCTGTTTGCCCTGTTATTGCCCAATGTAATTTGTTTTGGATGGTAGCGAAAAATGTTTTGGTAAGCTCAGTGTCTTTAATGTAATCTGCACTGCAAGAAGAATAAATGTCGGTTATCTTTTGGTAAAATCTCCTTTCGCTGCTGCGGATATCACGAATCCGGGCAAGCTGTTCTTCAAAATAATCTTTGCCAAAAATATTGTTCGGATTTTTCAAACGTTCATCATCCATCGTAAAACCTTTGATGATGTATTCCCTGAGCCGTTCAGTAGCCCAAATGCGAAACGCGGTTGCCTGACGGCTACTTACTCGGTAACCGACAGATATTATCGCGTCCAAGTTGTAAAATCTTACTTTTGTTTCCTGCGTTTTTCCCTCCATTGCGCCGTGAGGAGTGGTATGTTCCAAAATGGAACTAACCACTTCCTCTTTCAATTCGCCAGTTTCAAAAATATTTTTCAGATGTTTGGTAATCGCTGGGCGCTGCACCCCAAACAAGTCGGCAATCTTTTGTTGCGTGAGCCAAATGGTTTCATTTTGTATATATATTTCCACTTTCACCTTCCCGTTCGGCGTGTTGTAGATCAATATTTCATTAAAACCCTCTAATGGTCCGTTTTTTTCTTTCATACGCTTACCGTTTTATTTCCACCTGTTGCTAATTTGTAATTTACCTGACCTAATCCAAACTGTTTTCTCGTCCAACCGTATATCTATTTTGATGTCGCTGTGAGGGGTTGGTATAAAATGATTTCGCTGGACATTGTTATTTTTTGTTTTTATGAAGTCGGAATATGGAGATTTAGCACGTGCAGAGTTTTAGTGCGGCTTTTCGCTTTATGCCTAGCTACAGCCTAGCTTTTTTTACTTTCCACTTCCCGTTATTCTAGCGATTTAGTTTTCATGAGTTCCATTTGCGTAACTTTCTCCAAACACCTTCTAATCATTTCAACAGCTTCATCAAC
>JBDTKK010000396.1:0-3192 GCA_039935335.1 Chitinophagaceae bacterium | reverse complement strand
AACGGTGCCATTCAACTGCTAGGCAACGCCGCCATTCAACTGCTAGGCAACTCCGCCACCCAACAGCAATGTAACGCCGTCATCTAACAGCAAGGCAACGCCGCCATTCAACAGCAAGAGTAATCGCTTAGGCGACGCAGGCATTCAACTAGGCAGCGCAGCTTCAACCCCGCAATTCAACTAGCTACGCAACCTCGCCAACCGTAAAGCACTGTTATACGGCACCGCTAGAATCAACTAAAATTACCCCGTAAACAACCTTGCGATAAAAAACGCCGCCGCTGCTGCCGCCGAGCCTATCAGCATGATTCGTAATGCTCCTGCAATGGGATTCTGACCAGTGGCTTTTGCTTTGAAATAGCCGAAAACAAAAAGACAAATCACCGTCACCATTGCAGACCATTTCAAGCCTTCCATGGGTAGTGTTGTAAAGAAATATGGACTCAAAGGCACGATGCCACCAACAATATATGAACCGCCGATATTAAAAGCGCTATTCCGCGCCCGACGCGGGTCTGGCTTGTCGAGACCAAGCTCATATTTCATCATGAAATCCACCCATTTCTCCTTGTCTTTTGCCATTTCCTCAGCAATGACATTTTGGGTTTCAGGGCTTAATCCGAGGCCAGCAAACACCTCGCGCACTTCTTGCTTTTCCTGCTCTGGCACATTTTCAACTTCTTCATGTTCTCGTTTAAGCTCTGCTTCATAATGCTCCACTTCCGTGCGTCCTGCTAGATAGCCACCAAGCCCCATTGCGATAGAACCGGCAGCGATTTCTGCAAAACCCGCCGTGAGGATAATGCTGTTACTTGCCACTGCTCCGCTCAAACCCGCTGCCAATGCAAAGGGTACGGTGAGTCCATCGCTCATGCCAATCACGACATCGCGAAGGAATTCCGAAGCTTGAAAATGGTGTTCTTTATCGGGCACGATCCTATGAAGTGAAAGATTGTAAAGTCCTACGAATGATGTCGAGGCATTCGTCTATCTGTGCTTTGGTGATGGTCAAAGGTGGCGCGAGGCGGATAATATGTCCGTGGGTGGGTTTAGCTAATAATCCATTGTCGCGCAAGGCAAGGCAAAGCTCCCAAGCCGCGTCTTTATCTGGATGATCTATCACGATAGCATTGAGCAAGCCTTTACCGCGCACCAGAGAAATATTCGTGCCTTTCATCGCGTCCAATTCCCTACGGAAATATTCGCCTAACTCCATAGCATTCTCTGCCATTTTTTCGTCTATCAAAACCTGCATTGCAGCCATAGCAACCTTACACGCCAACGGATTTCCGCCGTAGGTAGAACCATGTTCGCCCGCCTTGATGGTGAGCATTATGTTATCATCAGCAAGAACGGCACTTACTGGCGAAACCCCGCCAGATAAGGCTTTTCCGAGAATAAGAATATCAGGATGAACGTCTTCATAATCGCAAGCGAGCATCTTTCCGGTACGTGCAAGACCAGTTTGAATTTCATCAGCCATAAAGAGCACATTGGCTTCTTTACAAATTGAAAACGCGCCGGAGAGATAGCCTTCATCAGGCACCATTACTCCTGCTTCACCCTGAATAGGTTCTACCAAAAACGCAGCCACGTTTTTATCTTTCACGGCTTCGCGAAGCGCATCCAAATCGTTGTAAGGAATGCTTATATAGCCCGGAATGAACGGCCCGAAATTGTGACGAGCAGTTGGGTCGGTGCTGAAAGAAATTACATTGATGGTTCGGCCATGAAAATTCTGCTTGCAAACGATAATTATAGCATCGTTTTCATCAACACCCTTTACCTCATAAGCCCACTTCCGCGCGAGTTTTAAGGCTGTTTCCACGGCTTCTACACCCGTGTTCATCGGCAACAATTTGTCGTAGCCGAAGAGCTTTGTCATGTATTCTTCATACTCGCCTAAAAGGTCATTATAAAAAGCCCGGGAAGTGAGCGTCAATTTTGAAGCCTGCTCCACTAAAGCAGCAATAATTTTAGGATGACAATGGCCTTGGTTTACGGCAGAATAACCTGACAAAAAATCAAAGTATTTTTTACCGTCCACGTCCCAAACATAGACGCCTTCGCCGCGACTTAAAACAACCGGCAGCGGATGATAATTATGTGCGCCGTACTGATTTTCTTGTTCTAAAAATTGATGGGCTTTTGGAGAAATATCTAGTGTTTCCAACATCACGCAAAGTTAAACCTTTGCGGCTACAACAGGCGCGGAGCTTGCAGGAATCTCCTCCGATTGTGGCAATTCTACCCGCTCGTAATCCCCTATTTTATCGAGGTGAAGGACGGTATAATTTTCATCAATTTCCCTATCTGTCATTGGTAAAAATTTTGCGCCAAACACAAATTCTTGGTTTGTATAAGAAGTGCGTTGCTGTACGGTATTGGAAAAATGGTCGTCAAATCCTTTGATGTTTACCATTAGTTCCACCTGATTGTCCAAAAAATCCTGTTCGGAGAAAGTATAAAGCGGACTGTCTTCATTCAAGGGATGAACAATCGTCCAACTCAACGCGAGGGAAACTACTTTATTGATTTCCAATTTTACAGGGTAGAATTTCGTGGTGCTTGTGCCTTCATTAATTATATGCAAGGCCAAACTGACCTGCGCTTCTACATCCGTCAGATGATTGTTTTTGTAAGTCGCCAGACGAAACATCACGGCCCTTCCTCCTCGATAGGGAGCTATGATAAACTTGTCACTGAATTTGAGATAGGCGCGAGGTCGCGAGAACCTTCCATAGAAAATACCTGTGACCAATGCGAACGCTAAAATGCCAATTAATGACTCAAATGAAGCAAGACTACTAGCCGTCAATCCTACCGGAGAAATATGCCCATAACCCACCGTGGTAAGGGTTTGCGCAGAAAAGAAGAAGGCGGTTAGGAACTGGTTCATGTGTGTGTCGTGCATCGTCGCACCAGCTAACTCTTGTATCCCTATCCCGTAAAAGGCTAAAGCAAAAATGACATTGACTACGAAGTAGAAAGCAAAAACCAAAACCAAAAATGGCCAACGCTTCATGCGCAGCAGACTATGATAAATACTGAAGCTATTCAGAAAAGGAATACCCGTTTTCCTGATATTTACGTTTCCATCACGATTAATCAGCCGACTTCCCTCTACCGAACTATTTGCAGAAAAGCCAGTGTTGTCAACGCTTTGAAACTTTTGGTGGTGGGTACTCTTGG
>JBDTKK010000395.1:0-3518 GCA_039935335.1 Chitinophagaceae bacterium | reverse complement strand
ATGATGTCTTCAAGATTGTCAATCCAAGTTTCCAGCGCTTGATGGAGTTCCGAGTGTTTAATCGTTGGGGGCAGGAAGTGTTTTCTACCACGGATATTAATGCAGGATGGGATGGTACTTGGAAGGGCATTGATCAGCCCACAGGAGTCTATCAATACCTCATCCGCGTAGGCTCGCCAGATGGCAAGGCAGAAACCTACAAAGGGGATGTGACCTTAGTTCGATAGTTAAAGTTTGACAAAAATAAACTCCGGCAGCATTGGTTGTCGGAGTTTTTTTTGGGAAATACCCAACCTTTTCTAAAAAAATACCGTCTTTAAAGCTGAGATTGCTTATATTGGTGTCTTTTGATTGCTGAGGATGCTATGCAAACCATTCCATTTCTCGGCTTCTTTTCCTTCGTTCACTTCCAGATTCGCTTTCTTATCCAACTGCAAAAACTTTTTGTAGTGATAACTGCCCAACACGGAGTTGGCACTTTTTTTGTCCAGTCGCTTTTAAGAGATTCTAGTGCGGTGTCGCGGTCGTGTTTGTCGTGACAGTAGGTTACAATCAGTCGCACACCTCCTTCCTTGACCATCTCTATATCTTGATAAGTGCTGCTATCTGCCTCGCCTTCGTCCGTCTGGGAGAAGGGGTCGTTGGCGGTCTTGTCCAGCACCTTTTTGGTGAGTGCAGCCGATAGGCTTTTGATGCGTGCTCCTACGATAAACTCCTAGCCAACGGCCCGAAAGCGGGCAATATTGTCTTTGCTGAGCAAGGCAGCATCGGCAGCAAAAATGACTTTATCAATCTTATAGGTTTCACGCAGTTGTATTAGTGTATTCTCCAGTGTATGCCCTTCAAATTTGCTACCGCCAAAGACTTTGTTGCTTACTGGCAGGCCGCTGGTAGTTACCATCAGCGCAAGCAGTATCTGGCTTTGGTTGAATTTGCCATCTTTAATATAGCCGTTTTGCTTGAGTTCATCTTCCGTAAAGCTTTCAAAATACAGCATTGTGCAATCGTAGAAAAGCACTGTCAAAGGCTCTGGCAGCAGGCTTTGAGTGTGGGTGTAGCTGAGGTGTTTTGCCCGCTCAATGGCTTCCGCGTCCAGAAAGTCTATCATGCGGTACACTTGGTTTAAATGTATGGAGATGCCGAAATCGTGTTCCAACATGATAGTGCTGCCGCGCTTGCTCAAAGGCTTGGCTATGCTAGCCATGACCATAATGCGCAGCAGGGCTACTGAGGCTTTGCGGCGGGCAGGATTGGCTATTACTCTGAGCATTCCTATGAAAGTCTATTGCGTAATCAGGGTTGATTTCTGCACCTTCAAGCGCGTATCCAGAATGGCGTAGCACTCTTGAAGAATAGCCTTACCTGTACGAATGCTTTCAACGAGCTGGACGGCTGTCTTTGTAGAGTTGGGCGTTTTCTTTAGGCGGATGAACACGGACGCAATGGTAAATACCTAAAATCATAAAATCAAGCAAAATGATAACTAGGTATTATAGATTAATTTGCAAAACAGAATACTGATACTAAACGACTTAATAAGTATAATAGAGTGGTCATGCATGAAGTCAGGCGGCGGCATTTCAAAAGCCAATTGCTTCGCTTTGGGGCAATACCTCGCCAGAATTGGGAATGTCTCCTTACTATGGTGGGAATAATTTAACAAGTCGAGTAAGTCCCCTAAATAAACTGGAAGTGAAGGAGAAATTGTGGTGTCATCCCTGTTCGAAGCTTGGTTATGGCCGTTGTCCGCATGGGCATTTTAAATGTTTGAAAGGCTTGGACATGGAGAAAATTGCTGCCGATGTAAAAAAACTTTGGACTTCTACCCAACCAAAATGATTTTTTAGCCGTCTTTAGTTGTATTATTGTTCTTGTGGGCAGCTATGCCTTAGTTTCCCTGTCGAATCTTCTAAGCGTTATCATCATTTTTATCCATTTCATATCCGTTTTCAAAGAAATCATGAAATCATCTTTACTCGTAAAAATTTCGTTGTGCCTCTGCTTGTTTCTAAGCGTTTTTGGGGTGCAAAATGCGAAGGCAGACCACATTTCTTCCTCAGAAATGTATGTTGATTACATTGGCACGGGGCCGACCGATATGAAGTATCTGGTGACTTTTGTCACATTCAGAATTTGTATTAATGGTAATTTGGCTTTAGCTTCTAGCGTTGGTATTAATGTGAGTTCGCCAAGTATTGGATTCACTAAATCCATGACGCTACCTAGTATTTTACACTTGGATCCAAAATCGGGCTTGAATGTTTATGAAGACACATTGGATAATTTGTGTCCTGCTTTCTCGGTAATTAATTCTTGCCGGGTCTTAGCAAATGTGAATTATTCAGGTTACACACGTCGTATCTATCAGGATACCATCACCATTCCTGCCCGATCAGCAGACCTTAAATTCTCTTGGGGTTCCTGTTGCCGACTGCTATCTTACCAAAATATAAGTTACGCTGGCGGTCCGTGGTTTTATTTGGAAGTGGGGATTAATAATCTTATTCGGTACAATAACAACACGCCAAGGTATTTAGGGCAGCCCTTCACTTTTTGTTGCACCAATCAAGCTAGTTCTCTTTCTAATATCCCAACTGACCCTGACGGTGACTCCTTATACACAAGCCGTCTGGATCCGCAACAATTCCAAAACATTCCTATCGTTTACAATCCTGGATATGACTCTACTCATCCTACGGGCATTTCGGCACCCGCCTATTACAAGGTATCGCCTGTTTCGGGTAAGGCTACCTTCCTTGCTTTAGCATCAGGCAAATACGCATTAGGCTTTCGGACGACAGATTATGACGCTGTATCGGGCAAGCCCATGAGTTATGTGGCTCGTGATTTGGTCATTTCTGTACTGCCTTGCACTAACCAACCTCCGTTCATAGATTCCATACCGCAAGGCATCGTCGGTGTAAGACATGTTGACACTACCAACGGTGATGTCGTACTTACGGCCTGTCCGCAAGTGCCACTTTCTTTTACTGTCAACTCACATTCCAATAATTTGGCAGGAAAAATTTTCATGCGCCCAGCGAGTGTTCTGCCAACAGGGATGACGGTAACCGCAAGTCCCGGCGATAGCGTGGCCTTCGTTACGGTAAATTGGACTCCTACCGCAGCTGACATTGGCCCTCATGTAGTAACCATCCTTGCTGTAGATAGTACCTGCGCCGTGGGTCAAGAAATCACTCTCCGATCGGAATTTACATTTACGGTAAATGTGCGGCCAGGGCTGGATGCTGGCCCTGATTTATCTTCCTGTCCTTTGGGTGAGCGGCCGGTAAGACTGGGGTCTAATGCGAATCCGACAAGTAAAATCACTTGGACAGGGCTAGATGGCCTTCCAGCAAAATACCTTACTTGCACCACCTGTGCTAATCCTTACGCGGGGCCACCTATGAATTATACCTATATTGTGACAACGGATGACATCACTTATGTCTGCAAAAATTCCGACACAGTTGTCGTCTTTATCGATACAACAAATAGCGTAGAGACACCCCAAGACG
>JBDTKK010000394.1:0-12508 GCA_039935335.1 Chitinophagaceae bacterium | reverse complement strand
CAATGGCACTTACATGCTCCGCATCATGGCCGATGGCGCTCGCGCTTCCGCTCCATTTGTATTGAGCAGATAAGACCTAGTAATTTGATTTTCTTCCAAGCCCTCGTTTTTAATAGAAACGGGGGCTTTTTTTAATAAAAGGCGAAATTGAAAAAGCAAAAGGTCGGCTCTGGACTTGGTCGAGACCTTCTAAATCAAAAAACAAGCTTGGGTAACGCTAAATGGGCCTTAATGGGCCTTCCAAATGGTCACTTCCTCCACTCTGGCGCAAACAATATCCTTCCATTGGTAAGCACTGGAGGAGCAGCGGCTAAAAGCATGGTAGCGATACCGCTTGCAATTTTGATAAAAAACAGGAAGTTGGATATGCCGGAAACAGTTTGGAAATTAAAACCCCAACGGAAGCGATTGAATTAAGATAAAAGGTCGCATTGGAAATACCTGAAAATCGACTGGATTTGAAAAGAAAACCAAAATTTATTTTCCGGCTAATTAATTTAACACTAAATTTGGCCACTTTTTTTACAATTCCTTATGAAGTCAAGCACAATTTACGTTCGCTTATCCTTTTTCATCCTTGCAATCGCTTTTGCTTATCCTGCTGCCGCTCAAATGACTAGCACGTTTATGTCTGGAGCCATGTACGGTCACTACTACCACTATGTGGATCCGGTATGGCTGTACGAAAAAAGAAGGGATGAAGGAAGAGATGTAAGTAGTTTTCAACGCGAGAAGGATGGCGTAGGTCTTCCCTTCGCTCAGTTCGAAATTACTCGTCGACTCGTCAGAATGAATTCGACAGACGAGACAATTGCTGCGGATTCAAGTTCAACAATCAACACAAAAACAACCTTTAAATTTTCCTTTAATGGTAGTAGCAGTTGGGAAGTCGGAAAGATGGGCTCGAAAGCATCTTTGATGTTAACTACGGGTATCGCCTCCAATTTTTGGAAATTTCAGGAAAAAAACGTCGACCTAACATCCGAATTTGGGCCAAAGGAATTTTCCCTGTGGCAATTGTGCATACCCGTAACATTCGACTACAAATTTGGAGCAGAGGCGAAAATGTCAAAATCCATGAAGACGGGCTATACCGTAGGGTTCGGCCCGTGTTTGGTCATGTCTTCTGCCACGTGCACAGACGGCGCCTCGGCAACTTATTTTAAGGCGGCTCCCTATCTTAAAATGAGTTATGGCTTTTTCTGGCACACCTTTTTGAGTGTGGAAGCAACGGCACTCACGGGTAGTTTTTCCTTTATGGACAATAATCCTTCTGCCGATTTCAGTCGAGACAATGGCTTCGAAAATAATACGTTTTATACTCTAAAAAGTGGTTCTGTCTTCACCTTCGGCATTACCTGGATGCCGTTCTCTTTCGACTGGGAAGAGTAAACCATAGAAAGATCTTCTAAGCAAAATCAAAGGTCGAAACGTTCTTGGCGTATTCCTCCATCCAAGCGTCCAAATTCTTTTTGAACGCTGGTTCTTTAATATTTTCTTGGAAACTTCCTTGCTCCATGATGTGCGCCAGGAGCACGTCTTGCGCAGCAATGCATTTCATAGCGGTATCGTAAGGCGTGTGCGTGAACGAAACCAATTCGTACACCGAAGTAAACTTTTCAGGGTACAATAGGCCGATTTCTTTTTCAATTTTCTTCCGCTCCAAGAATACCGGGTCGGCCACTTTATCGCGCATTTCTGTAAAATTCAACAAGGCCAAAGCCGCGACAGCATCGCCATTTGGTTTTCTCTTTTCTTGAAAATTTTGAAGAATCGTTGTCCAATCTTCAGCATAAGAATTCATCAAACTATCGAGTACAGTGCAATCTTCAAAACCTGCATTCATTCCTTGCCCATAAAAAGGCACGACTGCGTGCGCTGCATCGCCTATTAAGGCGCTCATGTCGGCATGATGCCATTGAGAGATGTAAGTGGTGATTAATGACGCTACAGGGTTACGTTTGAATTGCTCCAAATAATCTGGCATCAAAGGAATGGCATCGACAAAATGTTTTTCAAAAAAGGTCTTTATCGAAGCCTCAGTTTGCAACGTTTCAAAACTATTTTCTCCTTCGAAAGGCATGAATAAAGTACAGGTGAAAGAGCCATCGATGTTGGGCAAAGCGATTAGCATGAACTTACCTCGGGGCCAGATGTGAAGCGCATTCTTCTCCAAAAGCCATGGGTTTTCTTTACCTGGTTCTATGTTTAATTCCTTGTAGCCATATTCGATATAGTCTTGCGCCGAACTAATGCGATCAGTGTGGCTATAGGAGGTACGCAAAGCCGAAAAAGCACCATCTGCACCAAAGAGTAAATCGACTTGCTTTTCGATTAAATCGCTTGAATCATTCGCGCCCAAACGAGAGAACGTATTTGCGTCACCTGAACTCTCTTCCAAGAAAATAGTGTTGGAAGCAACATCCACTTTTTGGCACCGTTGATTGAAGTGAATTGTGGCACCGGCTTTCTCTGCCAAAGTCATCAAATGCTTGTTCAATTCTCCCAGAGAAACACTAAAAATCGCCTCCCCATTCCTACCATAAGCTTGCATAGCATTGCTTCCATCTGGAAGATGCAAAAAGCGGCCTTTCATGGGTATTGCAAGCGACTCCATTTCTTCCTTTAAACCTGCAAGTTCTAAGGCTTTCCAGCCACGTGTACTCATAGCCAAGTTGATGCTCCGACCCGCGCCAATAGCGGCTTTCCGCATATCCGGCCGGCGTTCAAAAACTTCAACCGCATAGCCGCGACGGCGAAGAAGAATAGCAAGCAAAGAGCCTACAAGACCCGCGCCGAGAATGGTTACGTTTCTTTTCAAAGTAGAGTATAGTTTGTATCAAGTAACAAGTACCAAGACAAAAGTAGAAAGACAAAAGTAGAAAGCTCCGAAGGATATCGACTTTCCTACCGCAACCAACCAAAAAAAAGCCTGTCTTAGCGAGGCCGAGACAAGCACTTCTTCCTGGAAATAAATTTGGAATTAGGCTCCAATACGATGCTTCAGATCAGCGACTTGCTGATTCCACAATTGCTCGCTGCTATCTAAATCAGATTTTTCGGCAAAATCGGTAATCCGAAGAATGGTTTCGCTTGTTACGATGCTTTGTTCAATCCGGAATTCGAAGAACTCGTCTTCGTCATAATAATCCCAACGATAACGGACATAGTTGTTGTCGAAACATTCGGTTCTTTCAGCGGTATCAACAGCACCATTCCAATAGAAATAGAACATGTTTTCGCGCTGATCCACTTTCTCTGCAAACCATTCTTGCAACCCTACTGCAGTGGAAAGAAATTCAAATAGAATTGTCGGTGAGCTTCGGATAGGAAACTCGAGGGTATAGATAATCTTCTTCTTTGCGGCCATTTTTCGTGCTTGATTGAATAATTCGTTACGGCGTGCAATTATAGAAAAAGGATTGGTCTTTCAAAATTTATTTTCAAAAGAGGATGCTAAAGCGGTTAAAAATCCTGTTAATCCAGCCTTAATTTCTTTTGGATTCACAAAATGTATTTGCTAAGTTTGCTATCCCACTATAAAAAGGTGGTCAGTTCTTGCCATTTCATTAACACCAAAACCATTTGTCTTATGTCTATGCGTCAACTCAAAATCACGAAGAGTATCACCAACCGTGAGAGCCAGAGTTTGGAAAAGTATTTACAAGAAATCGGACGGGTAGATCTCATCACCTCGGAAGAGGAAGTACAGCTTGCCGTGCGCATAAAACAGGGCGACCAGCGAGCGTTAGACAAACTCACCAAAGCCAATCTACGCTTTGTGGTGTCGGTGGCAAAACAATATCAAAACCAAGGACTTTCTCTATCGGATTTAATAAACGAAGGGAATTTTGGTCTCATTAAAGCTGCACAACGTTTTGATGAGACAAGAGGATTCAAATTCATTTCCTACGCTGTTTGGTGGATTCGCCAAAGCATCCTTCAAGCCCTCGCAGAGCAGTCTCGCATCGTTCGTTTGCCACTCAATAAAGTCGGCCTTTCCAATAGGATTAGTCGAGCGTTTTCGACTTTAGAACAGGAATTTGAGCGGGAACCTACCATAGAAGAGCTAGCAGAACTATTGGAAATCGGCTTGGAGGAAGTGGAAACAACTCTAGGCGTTGCCTCAAGGCATGTAAGCATGGACGCACCATTTGCCGAGGCAGATGAGAACTCTTTGCTAGATGTGCTCATCAACCCCAATGCCGACGCTGCAGACGCAGATTTGGAGCATAACGATTCGCTCCGTTGCGAACTTGGTCGCTCGTTGGGTACCCTTAGCGACAGACAGCGAGATGTACTTGTCCTTTTCTTTGGAATAGGCTTTGATAACCCCATGAGCTTGGAAGACATTGGCGATAAATTTGCCCTCACCCGCGAACGTGTACGCCAGATAAAAGACAAGGCAATTACCCGCCTCAGCGATGAGAATAAATGCGTCCGATTGCGGAGCTATTTGGGCAATTAAACACTTGGAACAAGTATAAGAAACCAGCCGCTCACAAAATGAGTGGCTTTTTTTGTGCGTACTTCTTATCTTTGCGCTCCCTTAAAAAGGACGGCGGGATAGCTCAGATGGTTAGAGCGCAGGATTCATAACCCTGAGGTCACGGGTTCAACTCCCGTTTCCGCTACAAAATCTTGAAAAGCCTTCCACCTGTTGGAAGGCTTTTTATTTTGTGACCACAACATGCGTAGCTTACTCCTCATTCTTATCATCCTCGCCTCCATTTCTGTTTTGCTTGGCTGTCTTTTTAAAATTCAGCACTGGCCTATCGCCAACGTATTTCTCGGTGCTGGCATCGCTACAGAATTGATTTGCGCCATTCTTTTGGTGATGAATAGTCTCAAAGAGCGCAAGAAGGGATGAACTTCAATTGCTGAATGTTTAGTACTTCTGAAT
The DNA here is from genome assembly GCA_039935335.1 of Chitinophagaceae bacterium. Lineage (GTDB taxonomy): Bacteria > Bacteroidota > Bacteroidia > Chitinophagales > Chitinophagaceae > UBA1952. Next base: position 7,605 of record JBDTKK010000394.1, on the reverse strand, counting down.
TGTCCTAGAAAAAAAGGAGACGGGCTTAGTTCTCCACTAAAGTAACTTGCTCCGATTCGCAAAAATCATGGCTTTTTTTCCAAAGGACTTTAAGGTTGATAAAGGCAAAGCAGAGCGCTTTCTTAGCATTCTGTTGCTGTTGATAATCCTCGGCGGCATCCTGTTACGCCTCGTTCTTTTCTTCCAAAATAGAAACCTGATTATTGATGAGGCCAATATCGTTAGAAACCTTTCGGAGCGCGGCTTTGAAGACCTTACGCTCCCTCTGAAATACGAGCAATATGCGCCGCCTGTTTTCCTGTGGATGGAGAAATTATCCTCGATACTCTTTGGTTATGGCGAGAAGGCGATGCGGCTTTATCCTCTGCTTTGCGGCATTGGTGCATTGATTGCGTTTTATAAAGTTGCTACTAAGTTGTTTATCAAAGCAGCCATCTGGTTGCCATTAGCCTTTTTCGCCTTCGGCAATATTTTCATCAAATACTCGGCGGAGTTGAAGCAATATGTACCGGATGCATTTATTGCAATGCTGCTATTACTCGCTGCACTTAGTTGGGATATGCGAAAGATGCGGCCATGGCGGTTTGTAGCGCTTTGGATACTTGTCGGCTCACTTGCCATCTGGGCTTCCATGCCTTCCGTCTTTCTATTGGTTGGAGTAGCTGCATACTATGCCTGGCCTTTGCTAAAAGAGAGGAATTTCAAGGGACTTTTACCGCTCATTTTGATAGGACTTTGTTGGCTGGTGCAATTCGCTTTTTACTACGAGACCATACTAAAGCCGCAAATCAATAGTCCGTATTTACAGAACTACCACCACGATTATTTCCTTTATGCACTGCCTAAAAATGGTATAGAATGGCTACACAATTGGGACAGAATTGTTGAATTGCTGGGGAATATTGGAGGCTTCAGTGGCGTGTCTATCGTCACGTCGCTTATACTAATCCTAGTGGGCAGTTTCATTCTTCTTTTTAAAAATATACGGCGCTTCTTTTTGATAGCGCTACCCGTCCTGCTTGTATTGCTGGCAGCGGCGTTGAAGCAATTTTCACTGATTGACAGGGTAGTTCTTTTTGCGATGCCTGTAGCCATGTTGCTACTCGCCGCAGGCTTTGAATTTTTGTGGAAACTTGCTATGCCTTTGCGCATTTTGCTTACGCTTGTCGGCTGCTTTATGATTTATGCCTACAATGGTTTTTGGCTACTTAGAACGCCTTTAAAATTTCATGAAATCACGGAAGGTATGACTTGGCTTCGCGATGTAAAACACGCCAAAGGCTCGCAGCTTTTTATCCATGATGCTAATGTACCCACCTATATTTATTACACGGAGCTCCATCCTCAAAAAGCACGGTGGGCAAGCCTTGTAGGCGCTCATCGACTTACTTGGGATACTGATTATACCCAACTCACAAAGAATTGGAAAGACACTGCTTACTTCCTTTATACTGGTGGTTTCCCGGACGGAGAGCGCAATAAACGCACCAAGGAAATTGAGCAAAATATGCGGCAGATAGACTACTTCGAGAAGTACGTCTGCTTTGTGTATGAGTATGTACCGAAAACGACTCAAGACTCAACAGTGAAGTCCGGCACCACGCCAAATTGACGCAGGTGGTGCAGAGCGTGTTTGTACAACAAAAGAGTCCAAGCTTCGAAATCCAAAGGTCCAAAAAACGGGTTGGTATTGATTTTCCTTTTGTCTTGACTGAAGACATTGATAAACTCATTTAGCTCGCTTTGAAGTTCTCCCAAGGCATCTTCCATTCGCTCAAAGCGGCTCGGGGCAGGCGTATCAGGCATTAAGCTATTGGGCGTATTCTCTTTAAATGGTTTATCGCTGTAGAGGAAAGCCTGCATTTTGGGAAGATTTTCGTCTGGCGTGATGCAATCTTGCGGGTCGCGGCCATTGGCAATGCGAACCGAATCGCTCATGTGCTCTACCATGTTTTGCACATTCATTTTTCCCCAAAGCGGAGCAGCATTCACTGGGATTTTTACAAGCAGAGAAACAAGTTCGTTTTGAAGAAAATCGGCTTTTGTCATACCCGAAAATACCGCAGAAAACTTACTGAATAATGCCGCCGGCAATCACATCATCACCTTCATAAAACACGGCACTTTGTCCCGGCGCAATGCCCGAAACCGCGTGTGTAAAATCTACGCGAATGTTAGCGCCTTCATTGTACAATACACTCTCCGCACCCGGGTCGCGATACCGGATTTTAGTAACTGCTTCCAAGCCATCAGGAATGCTCGCATACTTCTGCATATTCAATCCGGCCACCCAAAGATTTGCCGCTTGTAATTCATGCGCTTCGCCCAACACAACAGTATTAGTTTCTGGAACGATTTTAGTGACGAACATCGGCTTTCCAAAAGCCTTATCAAGCCCCTTTCTTTGGCCAATTGTATAGAAAGGATAGCCGCGATGCTTCCCGATCTTAGTGCCGTCTGAAAGCACATAATCGCCTCCTTCCACTGCCGCCTCCAACCCCGGATTTTGACGCTTTAAAAACCCACGGTAGTCATTGTCCGGCACAAAGCAAATCTCATAACTCTCGTTCTTTTTACTCAACTCGAGATAGCCCTTGTCGGCAGCATATTGCCTCACTTCCTTCTTTAATAAATCGCCTAATGGATAAATGCTGCGCGACAAACAATCTTGATCCAAACCCCACAATACATAACTCTGGTCTTTGGTCAAATCCTTGGCTTTCGACAAGACAAAACGTTCATTTTCCTCCCTCACTTTCACATAATGTCCGGTCGCGATAAACTCACAATCGAGCGCATTAGCACGCTTCAAAAGTGCAGCCCACTTGATGTGTGTATTGCAGAGCACGCAAGGGTTTGGCGTACGTCCAGCAAGGTATTCATCCACAAAATTATTGATGACAAAACTGCCAAATTCCTCCCGGATGTCGAGTACATAATGTGGAAACCCATGCTCCACAGCCGCTTGGCGAGCATCGTTGAAAGAATCAAGGTTGCAACATCCTGTTTCCTTTTTGCCGCTCGTGCCAACGCTGGTGGCGTAATCCCAGGTTTTCATGGTAATGCCAATCACCTCATAACCCTGCTCATGCAGCATCAAAGCGCTTACAGTGCTATCGATACCCCCACTCATGGCCACCAAAACTTTCCCGTGCTTACTCATGTCATTTAAAAATAAAGGCGGCTTTTTGTAAAGATTTTGCAGCAGCCACAGCTTCGCCATTATGACGAATGAAGGGCAAAAATACGGGATGCCTTAGCGTAGCACTATCAAAATGCCTTACAGGAAGATAGTTTGCTGAAATTCGCGCTCATGGCTAAGGTTGAACAAACGCAGAATTTATCGAACGCCGAACGCTGTCTTTTTGAAATTTCTGATGAGGATTTTAGAAAGTTGGCTCCGCCGGAAAGCAGCATCATCATTACTGATGAAAATGTGGCGCGAACTTTTGCTTCGCAATGGAAAGGTTATCGAGTCATCTCCTTCCTAGCAGGCGAAGAATACAAGACCTCCAAAACGCTGGAATACCTTACAGAAGCTCTTCTTGCCGCCGACGCAAATCGACAAACAATGTTAGTGGGCATCGGTGGCGGCGTGGTGACAGACCTAGTCGGCTATCTCGCAGCATCCTTTATGCGCGGACTGAAATGCGCCTTTGTACCTACTACAGTTTTGGCGCAAGTAGATGCCGCAATTGGCGGTAAAAACGGCGTGAATGTGGGTTTGCACAAGAATATGCTCGGCACAATTCGACAGCCTGAATTCATTGCTATCAATTCTAATTTTCTAATGACATTGCCTGAAACAGAATGGGCGAATGGCTTTGCGGAAATCATCAAATATGGATTGATTGAAGATCCGGAGATTTTAGATATTCTTGATGCGAGTGGGCTGGACCATTTTCAAAGAAACCTAACCGAATTTTCCTTTTTGGTAAAACGATGTGTCTCCATCAAAAACTCGATTGTGAGTAGAGATGAATTTGAAACTGGAGAGCGTAAAAAACTCAATTTCGGCCATACTGTTGGACATGCCTTGGAGACGCTCTATAAAATACCTCATGGACATGCAGTCGGACTTGGAATGCGCGTCGCAGTATGGCTTTCAGAGATTCACGAAGATTTGGATGAGCAAGTTGGCGAGCATCTTTATACTTTGCTAAAACAATACCATTTACCTACAGAAATAACTTTTGACGAAGCGGCTGTTTTACACTTGTTGATGAGCGATAAAAAGAGGACGGAAAAGGGAATAGGTTTTGTGCTTCTGGCTGAAAAAGGAAAGGCGGTTTTGAAGACGCTTGGTACGGAGGATATTAGAGAGGGATTGGGAATTCTACCACGGAGACACGGAGGCACAGAGTTTCACGGAGAGAATTGGAAGCGAGAAAATTAGAGCGCACAGGTTTTTTTTTCACAAAAAATCAGCCCGCATTTTCATTCCCATTTAAAAACCTTGCTAGCGACGACGTACAAGATTATGCCCCAAATGCAGAGGAAAAGCACGTCATAACGAACCTCCCAAAAACCAGCACCATCAAAGGAAACTTTGCGCATGGCATCATTCAAAAAGCTAAGCGGAAGTGCGCGGGCAAAGGGTTGTAGCCATTCGGGGAACACTGTAATTGGGAAGAATGTTCCCGCCAAAAGGAACTGCGGCAGCGTGATAATATTGGACAATGCAGGAATAACTGTTTCGTTTTTCGCCAAATTGCTGACCACAAATCCGAAGCCCATAAACACCATGATCGCAAGTGCCGATAACGCCATCAAACCCATAAAGGTGCTGAAGCCATTGATAAGCGTAAAGCCGAAAGCATAGCGCCCCAAAACGATAATGATAACTGCAGTGGCGATATTGAAAACCATCCGCGCAATACCTTCTGAAATAACGATAGTACTCTTGCGAACAGGCGTAGCAAAAAAGCGTTTCAACACGAGTGTTTGCCGAAGGCCAAAAAAGACGAAAGCGGTACCAAACACACTACCAGCAAGCAATGAGAAACCCAACTGGCCTGGCAAAATGAAGTCGATACGCTTATATTCCCGCACCTCCGTTTGATGAATATCCAGCTCCGCAAAGGCGTTTAGCTCTTGTTGAATTTTAGGATTGCTTTTGCCGATAATATTTTGAATGACACCCGAAAGCTGGCCTACTTCTGCCATTTCTGAAGATGCCGCGCGGAGATGAACTTTATAGAGCGGCGTTTGTCCGGGAGCTTGCTTTTCAATCTGCATGATTGCCGCGATATTGCCCTTAAGCAAGTCCTTAGTTTGTGCAATAGAATCCTTGTAAGTCTTAAACTTGACCCCGGGAATGCGACTTAAACCTTGATAAATAGGGTTGCTTGTATCCGAGCCCGAAGCAAGAGAAATACTTGTAGAAAAACCGCCGCTTCCACCACCGAGGAATCCGAAAACTAAAATAAAAATGAGCGGAAATGCAAGTCCGAAAACAACGGCAGACGGACTTTTTAAAATGGCTTGAAGGCTGGCCCGCACCAGTGCAATACCGGCGCGGAAATTACTGTATGGTTTCATTGCTTGCTTTGGAGCTGCAAATGTAGGGGCTGTGCAAGCGTGGATTTAGAAGTTCGATGAAATGCAGGTAAAGTTTTCAAGGACTAAACCCAAAATCATCTATTGAAAGGCTGCGCCAAGGCTTCAAGTCATAATAGCCCTTACTCTAAATTGGTATCTTCCTCCCAAATCCTTCCAGCATGAAGAAGCTCCTATTCCTGTTACTACTTACGTTCTTCTACAACGCTTCCTTTGCCCAACCCAGTATCATGTGGTCTTTCAACACCAAAGACGCTTCCTTTGGGCAATCTGCGGCCGGCGATATTGACGGTGATGGGAAACTGGAAATAGTATTCGGCTGCTACCGCAATGACAGCAGCATTTATGCGCTCAATGCCGAGAACGGTACGCTGCTTTGGAAATTCAATGCGGCAGGTGTAGCGGAAGGCTGTAACGATGTTGCACCAATCATTTATGATGTGGACGGTGATGGAAAATTGGACGTTATTGTACCTTCATCCTGCAACCCGAAAACATACTGCCTGGATGGGAAAACGGGAAAAGTGAAATGGGTCTGCAATACACGTGGCAGCGACTCTCCGCCCACAATAGCGGATATTGATGGTGATGGAAAACCTGAAATTTTGCATGGAGAATTTGGCGGCTATGTCATTTGTATCAATGGAGAAGATGGCTCGGTAGCTTGGGAAATAGCAGTGGATACCGACTCTTGGATACAAACTGCACCGACAATTGTTGACCTCAATAATGACGGCAAGCTAGACTTTGTAGTGGCCACTTGGAATGCTGTGAACCGCAATGCCAACAAGGTTTACGCCTATCGCGCGAGCGACCAAAAATTGCTCTGGACTTACCCTTTAAGCGATGTGGTGTATCATGGAACTGCCGTGGGCGACTTGGATGGCGATGGCAAACCGGAGCTTGTAATTGGCAGCTACAACGACACGCTTTATTGCATTAACGGAGAAAATGGCACCACGAAGTGGAAATATAGTCTTGGAAATAATTTTGCCGCGGCAGGCCCTGCAGTGATAGCAGATTTGGACGACGACGGGCAATGCGAAGTGGTTTTTTCGGCTTGGTACAAGATGACCGCGTTGGACAAAAATGGTAAGGTGAAATGGCAGACTGACATTCCCGGATACGGCGGAAGTTTTCGCGGGCCGGCCGTGGCTGACGTGAATAATGACCGCTATAAGGATGTGATTTTTGGTACGAATACTGGGCATCTTATTGGCTTGAATGGCAATGACGGGAGCATCATTTTTGATAAAAATCTGCGGCTTAATCCTGCTGATTCACTGTTCGATATTGACCATGCGCCTTTAGTTGCTGATTTTGATAAAAATGGGACGATGGATGCATTTATTGTAGGTGGCCATGCCGAGTATCCTAATTTCTATAAGGATTATGGGAAGGCTTACATGGTGTCCATCGGAAAGGGAAAAGGGCCTGATTGGTTGATGTTTCAGCATGATGTACGGCGGCGCAGTAACGTTTGCGAAAAGGACAAAACTGGGGTAGAGGAAGTCAATTTTTCAGAGTCTTCTTCATTGAATATCTATCCAAATCCAAGTTCGGGTGCGGTTTGGATCGAACTTCAGTCGCAATCCATCGGCGTGGCAAGGTTAGAAGTGACAAATTATACCGGGCAAAAGATTGACGACCAGAAATTGAAGATTGATAAAGGGTTGAATAAGGTTTCTTGGAAAGCGCCGAAGGGTTCCACTGCCGGAATTTATTTCTTTAAGGTTCGACTGGAGGAAGGAACGGCTGTGGGAAAAGTGTTAATGGTTAAAGATTAATTGTTAATGTTTAATAAGGAGTAGTTAGGAGAAATGATTCGCAAAGAATTTTCGAGTACGACATAATTTGGCAGGCAGGCTGATTACTTTTGCCTCCGAAGGTCAAAACCATTAGAGGCGAAGTAGTGAAAATGGGTCAATTTAAAACCAACGTACTACTACTCAATGAGCCAAAATAGCCTGCCTGAATCATTTACAGCCATAGATTTTGAGACCGACCAAGGCAAAAGATGGAGTATTTGTCAGGTGGGATGGGTGT
>JBDTKK010000393.1:0-2966 GCA_039935335.1 Chitinophagaceae bacterium | reverse complement strand
TTTAGCTTAAAAATGGTGGCAAGATTCATCGTCACGGTACTATTCAAAACCTGAAACACCGAGCCTGAACCAACGAGCATCGTGTCCTTTTTATCACGGATAACGTCGATGCCTTCAATAACAGCCTGGGCACAACTATCATTACCATAAATAATTCCCGTCTCTCCTTCGGCGATATCTACTTCGCTTAAACCCGCATGGCGCAAAGCTTCCAGTGTAGCGATGTAGGCAAACTCCGCTTGCTCGGGCATCATGATGCGGGCGCGGCGATCGAGCAGACCTTTTAATTGTGGCTTTGGTACATAGCCTGTCAAGGCAGAACGATAACCGAAAGCTTTACGAGCTGGGTCAAGGATTATCCCAGAACGCCCGTCGTACAAAGACTTTTGGACTTCATCGCAAGAAATGCCAAGGGAAGAATAGATGCCAAGTCCGGTAATGACAACACGCATGGAGAGAAGTAGAAAGCTGTTGGGAAAGTCTCAGGTAATTAGTATCACGTATCAAGATGTGGAGACGAAAAAATCGAAGTGCCCAATCGGGCATTTTCAGATCCTCAAATCTTCAAATTTTCAAATCAGCTCTAATTTTTCATCGGCTCACTCGCCGCCAAATGTATAGTACGGCTTACAGCTCCATATTCGCCGGAAACAGGAGCGCCGCTTTTATCTTCTAAAATCAAGTTCACGGTGATTGTTCCCGTGCCAAGACCTTCTAAGAAATTCGCTTTCCAATTATCAATAGTAAAGTTTGCTGTCTTACCATTGGTTTCATTTTTCACTTCAGCTTTCACTTTGTAATCCGCGCCCAGCGTAGCATTCACAGGATAGAAGTCGAGCAATACATTGGAAGTGTCTTTGGCTAGATAGTCCCCTTTTGGACGGCTGTAGAACAACATTGGTGTCTTCGGAGTTTCCATTTTCTCAAGCGCCCCTTTGTCGGTAATCTTGAAATGGGTGAGCGTCATAGCTCCAGGACTTTTCACACTTTCGTGGTAGGAACGGGAGAGGAAGCACAACAATTCGTGCTCTGTATTATTAGGAACAGTCACTTCATATTTTGGTTCGTAAAGGGCCGCATAGGGTTTGTTGTCGAGGATGAAATGGATGTGTTGGCCTTTGTCTGAATTGCTACATTCTTTGCTATTAGCATCCGCAGTTTGTGCCATCAACTCATAGTTTTTCACACCAAAGTTGAAAGAGATTTTTGTAGAATCTTTCCCTGCTGGCGTGGCTTTCATGCTCGTGATGCTCAATTGTGCATCCGGATATTGTGGCGATGCAGGCACATCTTTCAAGGTGATAGGCGTGGCAGCGGCTGAGTCATTCTTAGCCGATTTGTTGCCCGAAGAAGTGTTGTTGCAAGATGCAGACAAAATCGCAAGCAAAGCGATAGATGGAACTAGTAAGCGCATGATGATTTTGATTTAGGAATCATAAAGGTAGTGATAGTGATTTTTGGAGAAATTTTAAGCCCTGTACTAAGGGTAGCCTGTTACTTTTGTTGCCGTTTGAAGCTGGCCGAAAACGCTCAATAGCAATGCGGCTCACCGAGCTTCAAAAGATGAACGGAGCGTCGCAACGGACGCTGTACAGAGATTCAAAAGCTGGTAAAATAAAAAATTAAAAACTTGCTCACAACCGCAGAAATTCTGGCTCGCGTTCGGCGCATAGAAATCAAGACAAAAGGCTTGAGCAACCACATCTTTGCGGGCGAGTATCATTCTGCATTTAAAGGTCGAGGGATGTCGTTTAGTGAAGTGCGGGAATACGCGCTGGGCGATGATATCCGTAGTATCGACTGGAACGTAACTGCCCGCTCAAACGCTACGCACGTCAAGGTTTTTGAAGAAGAACGCGAGCTGACAGTGATGCTTTTGGTGGACGTGAGTTTGTCCTCTTTATTTGGTACTACAGGGCGCAACAAGCGAGAGGTGATTACAGAAATGGGCGCAGTACTTTCCTTTGCAGCGGCTACAAATAATGATAAGGTCGGGGTGATTTTTTTCTCGGATAAAATTGAAAAATTCATTCCGCCCAAAAAAGGCAGAAGCCATATCCTGCGCATCATTCGGGAGTTGATAGCACTCGAACCAAAGGGCAAAGGCGGTACCAATATTTCCGTAGCGTTGGAATATCTCAACAATGTTTTGAAGAAGAAAACCATCACGTTTTTACTTTCCGATTTAATCTCTACGCCCTACGAACACCCGCTGCAATTAGCAGCTCGAAGGCATGACATGGTGGGCATTCAAGTGTATGACAAAGCCGACCGCGAATTGCCCAAAGCGGGTTTGATACAAATTGCTGATGCCGAAATCGGCGCGATGCGATGGATAGACAGTAGCAATAAACGAGTACAAGCAGAATATGGAAAGGCGTTTGACGGCATGAAAGAATATGCGGTGCAGGCTTTTAGAAAGGCCGGTGCAGGATTGATGAGCATCCGTACAGACCAAGATTATGTAAAGGCTTTACAAGGATTTTTTAAAGGAAGATGATGCGCAAAATACCTGCCCTAGATATTTCCCCTTTTGGCCGAATGCTGCGCCGAGCATTGCTTTCAGCATTTTTATTGTGTGGTATTTTCCAATTTTCTGCTGCGCAAAGCACCGATGCACAAGCCAACCTGAATACCAATACCAACAAGCAACTTGTAGGCGACCAAGCTCGAGTAACCCTCGAAGTGCAACACGACCCGACAGTCAGTAAAATCATCTGGCCAGGCATACCCGATAGTTTTGGGAAACTAGAAGTAATAAGGAAGGAAAAGATTGATACGATTAAGAACGGAAAGTTTGTACAGTATAAGCAATTAATGCTAATAGCGGGCTTCGATTCCGGGATGTTCGTGATTCCATCTTTCGCCGTGAATGTCGCGCCACTGGCGGGTTCGCCCTACCAATTGCATACCGATAGCGTAATGCTACTGGTGCAAACTGTGGCGGTTGATACCACGAAAGCTTT